>JBIIWQ010000295.1:0-3094 GCA_044338805.1 Crocinitomicaceae bacterium | reverse complement strand
CAGACGATTGTTTTTTATCACGGTTGCTTTTATGCGAATATAAATAATGATTTTTTTCGTTCCACAGTAAGATGTCATGAACCGTCATTTTCAGTGAATTCTAGATTTAAAAAGGGATACAGAGTGACAAAAAAAAGGCTCACCAATTAATTTAACTGATGAGTCTCCTCTGGTAGCGGGTACACGAATATCCTGACGCTCAATTCTTTCGGTTAGGATGGACGTAATTGGGGGCTTAACAAGGAAAACCGAATTGCTTCGCAACTCTTATTTATGCCTAAATCCCTCATTCAATCCTTTGGCTAGATTCAGTTTATGGCATAAAAAAAAACTGAGCCAAATGACTCAGGTAAGCCTTGTAGACAGGAACATCGAATTATCGAACCTGATTTGGGAGGGGTTGGAACAAGTTGATGTTCTTGAATTTGGCTCTTTGTAAGGGCATTTCAAAGAAGTGGATTACTTTTATTTATTTAGGAGCCAGTCTATGGCATTTATTTTTTTTATTCCATTATATGTTCCAGTATCATAATCCATTGTAATCAATAATTTTTCAAAATGGTCTGGAATGGTATTTAGCGGTGTCAATTCTCTTTCTAAGGTTACTTTGTCTTTGATTTTCCACATCTTCTAACACCAGTTGCTACCTTGATGAAATTCTTATCTTTGAGAACAGATAGTTTATCTAAATAACGCTTCCGAACAAATGTTTTATAAAACAAAGTCAACAAAATTCCTAAAACTTATTATCCTGATGTGTTTTTAGGAATTTTATACCATTGGAATTATCACAATACTTATCTCGAGTTTACTGCATAAAAAAACCTGAGCCAAATGACTCAGGTTTTTTTAGTAGCGGGGACACGACTCGAACGTGCGACCTTCGGGTTATGAGCCCGACGAGCTACCAACTGCTCCACCCCGCAATATATCTTAACTATTGCTATTTTATTATTTCAATTTCGAACATGCGTCCGTCTTTTGACGGATATGAGCCCGACGATTCGTCCGCTGACGGATCCACCCCGCACTCTATTCACTAAACATGAAGTTTAATTGTGGGTCAAAGATAATCAGAGTTTCGAGTAATTCCAAACTAAATATAAAAAATTTGAAATTTGAAATTTGTTGAGATTCAAAAAAAGAATTTATTTAATTGAATCTTGTTACTTTTGTTTAGAAGAAACATTATCAGAAAAAAAAAGTATGAAAATCCAAATCACTTATTTCGCTATCCTTTTCTCTTTATTATTTGCAGCATGTAATTCTAGCAGTCATAAAAATGAAACTTCTGAAGAAAGTAAAACACAACCGAAATTTCCGAATGAAGATCAATTAGAAGTAAAAATGGCCGAAATTGAAAACAACAAAGATTTATTGGTCGTAAATAGTCTCAATTACAACAATAATGCTGGTTCTACGGCTAGTGCAATTGCTTATTTGGATGCTCAGAAAAATACAGTAAAAATGGATGAGATATTTTCAGATGTAACGACTGGAAATTATGGTACTTATACTTTTTACATTGAAAATGGGAAGAAAATCGTTTCTAAAGAAGTTTATTTTGACAATGAATTGAAGGTTCCAATTTTCGTGGAGCGTATTTCTTTTTATGATAAAAATCAAAAGGTTATTTATACGAAAGAACGAACAGCAAGCTACGAAGAGGATTTGCCGCAAATGCAATTTCAAATTGCAAAATTGAAGGATTGCCCTCTTGATCGTACAATGAGAATTTTAAATCAAGAGAAGGATTTTGAAACAACTTTCCAAGGTTTTGCTTCTGATGGCAGTACAAAGTTTTTATTAGTTGGAGAAAATACTCCAGATGGATATGCTTCGTCACTTGCCGTGCAGCGTTTGGATAAGGAAATTGACAAGTTGTCGATGAATGAAAAAGCAATGATTGGTAAAAAACTTGAAATTCAATATGATGTGATGGTCGATGAACAAGGGTTGTCCTTTCAAATCCTTCAGTCAGTTAAAATTTTGAATTAAAAAACGGTGAGATTTTTATACATCTTTCCTTTTTTATAGTGATTCTTCAACCTTTAACCAAACAATTAAGCCGTTTGACATTTTTAACATGTTTTTCTCTTATTGTTTTTTTAAACTTGTCATTCCAATGAATTAAAAATATATGAAGAACCTATTTCAACTTTTTTTAGGCTTAATTTTCGTGCTTTCCTTGCAATCAGCTTCAGCTCAAACAATGAAAATCACTGGTGTTGTTTATGATACAACGGGGGTTAAACCTTTACAAAATGCTATGATAATGGCTGTTAGAGTAAAAGATTCCTTGTTGTTGGGATTTACTAGAACTGATAACAAAGGATCTTTCAACCTGACAAATTTTGAGGCAGATACCTTTTCACTTATAATTGCTCATCCAAATTTTGACGATCGAACATATTATATTTTTGGCAATAAAGACAATTTTGAAATCAATATTCCAATGGCTAAAATGACTTCTAAAACCAAGGAATTACAAGAAGTTATTATTTATGCCAACAAAAATCCGATTTATTACAAAGGCGACACCTTGGTTTATGTGGCTGATTCATTTAAAGTTGCAGAAGGAGCAGTAGTTGAAGATTTGCTTAAAAAATTACCCGGACTTAAAATTGATAAAGATGGGAAAATCACTTCTCAAGGACAGGAAATTAATAAAGTTTTGGTTGATGGAGATGAGTTTTTTGGCACAGACCCAACCATTGCAACAAAGAATCTTGCAGCTGATGGAATTCAAACTGTGCAGATTTATGAAAAAACAGACAGTGAAACGATTGGAGGGTCGGATGCGAAAATAAAAGTCCTCGATCTCAAATTGAAAGACTCCGCCAAAAAAGGTTATTTCGGAAGGGTCTCCGGAGCTTCGGATTTGTTTTTAACACCAGGAGTTAAATATGCTGGAGGAACGCCTTTCTATGAAGGAGAATTGCTTTTCAATAAATTTGACAGTAAACAAAAGATATCAGTTTTTGCATTGGGATCTAATACGCCACGATCTAATTTTGGGCGTGGAGACATGAATAAGTTTGGTTTGACAAATGAAACCGGTGCAAATGGTTATTTTTGGGAAGCAGATAATTCA
>JBIIWQ010000294.1:0-3106 GCA_044338805.1 Crocinitomicaceae bacterium | reverse complement strand
TATCATTGTCTTCATTTCCAATGTTTGCTGAACAGTGCATTGAAAGTACATTTCTTTCATGCGGCAAAATATAATTTAAAACAGAAAAAATCCCTTTTTTAATCTCACCTGTATAGCCAGTGCCACCGATGATAATCATTTTTTTAGTAAAATTCAAAATTGCAAAATTTGCTTGACGTGTTCCATCTACTGCAGGATCTGCTTTAAAACTTGGTACACATACAATGTGCCATTCAGGAGTAAAATTCTTTAATTCTTGCTCCGTTGGACGAAGAAACATATTGTAAGCAAACATATTCCCCCACGAGACTTCATTTACAACACGAATATTCATTTTGAATTCTGGATCTGCACAAGCATATGCATCACGAACAAATACATCCTTTTTATGCAAATATGCTTTCATTTTATTGTAAAGTGCATCAAATTCTTCAGTAGAAAATTTGATATTAATATCACCCCACCAAACAGAATTTTCCGTTTGTGCATCACAAACAACGTATCGGTCTTTTGGAGAACGACCAGTAAATTGACCAGTTTCAATAGCAAGAGCACCCGTATCTGTAATAATTCCTTGACCAGTTGAAATAGTATCTTCTACTAATTCTGATGGAGATAAATTCCAAAATTGCTTTCCTAAATTATTTAAGCCGATTGACTCATTTAGATCGGTGTTCTTACCGTATTTTCCAAATATACTCATACTTTTATTTTTTAGCGGATACTCATTCGGCCACAAAATTAACGGAACAAATTGGACTAGGAATCATTTTTTTGCTAAAATTTCCCACAATTGATACGCTTTTGTTAACAAATCGAATACAACCAAGATTGTATTAAAGTAATTGTTTTAAAGCTTCAAATGCTTTGCTGATGTTATCGCGAACTTCTATAATTGATGCGTCCATCATGTAACAAGGAGCCGTAATTATTTTGTTTTCAGTGTCAATAAGTATTTCTCGAATTGTTTTCATTTCAGAACGTATTCCAATTGATTCCATTCCTTGGGAAAAAGCATTTATATCGTACGGAGATTTTTCTTGATCGGATCCAATGGTCATTTTTGCATGAATGGAAGAGTTTTCGAGTGCCTTGGCAACAACGATTGGACTCACGCATAAAGCAACAATTGGTTTTCCAACATTCACCATATTAACAATAAGTAATTTCACTTTAGAGTTGATTTCACCTTCAGGTCCAGAAAATGCCCATTTCGTAAAATTCTTAGCACTTCCAAACCCACCTGGAATAACTAATGCATCAATATCAGCAGGTGAAATGGTGGAAATTTCATGAATATTGCCTCTTGAAATTCTCGCAGCTTCAATCATCATATTGCGAGATTCAGGCATTTCATCACCTGTTATATGATTTACAACATGGTATTGATTTTCATTAACTGAAATACAGATCGCTTCAGCTCCAAATTCCTCAATAGCTAATAATGTTAAAACGGCTTCTTGGATTTCAACTCCGTCATATACGCCACAACCCGATAATAATACTCCAATTTTCATGATAGATTAATTAGAAAATAAAATTATTGAGCAATATATTCAAGTTGATCCTTCCACCCATCGATTTTGAAAATTGATTTACTGCCAACACCATTGTTTACTAAAATTTGTTTAATATCTATTTCTAAAGTTTGCAAAATCAATTTTTTACATTGATCATTATTAGAAAGATGAACCAATTGAATTTGACGAATAGGTTGAACCGATTGAGAATTTAAAGATAACCCAATTGCTTTGAAATCATGCTTTGCGCATCCTCCTGAAAAATTAACATCTATCAGTATTTTATTCTTTTCCAAACGAACACTTGTAATTGTATAAAAATCATTCTCAGAAAGCTTGTCACCTAAAGAAGCTACTATCTTTAACCTCGTATCGTCGGTTTTTTCAGTTTTTGCAATTTCTGCGTCTGTCATAATTTTTTCAGTTTTACATGAAAAGGCTAAAAACGAAATAATAACTAAAAGGAATGTTTTCATACTAAATTATTCAAATGTATATTCAATTCGATTTTTTAAATCATTAACTAAAAGGAATATCATACTCCCATTTTCTTGCTTATAAGCTAATTTTGAGATGTCTACAATGAGTGTCTCTTCCACTAGTTTTTTACATTGGTCTCCTTTTGCTGAATGAATTAATTGTACTGAGCGAATTGGAGGTAATGATTTTGAAATCATTTCTGAACCTACAACAGAAAATGTATGTTCTTCACAGCCACCTGTATAATTCATGTCAATGAACATTGTATTTCCCTCAATTCTTACAGCTGTAATTTCAATTGGGTCTGAAGGAGCATTAATTTCACCAAGTGCAGCTGTGATTTTTAATCGTGAAATTTCAGGGGTTTGATTTGCGCTTTGTTTTGCAGTTTTACACCCTAATGTAAATAATACAAGACTTAAAATTAATAGATATTTCATGGATAAAATTTTGGATATTGAATCAAAGATAATACCATTCAGCAAATTTCGGTGTTTATTATTATATGAAAACAGGATGAAAATTTGAAACTGCTCATTCTTTCCGTAAATTTGCAGCATGAAAACAAAAACGCTCAAAAAAAATAAGGTTAATGTAATTACGTTAGGTTGTTCTAAAAATATATACGATTCAGAAGTGATGATGGCACAATTGAAAGCAAATCAATTTGATGTTGAACATGAATCAAAGCACGATGATGCGGAAATTGTTATTATAAATACATGTGGTTTTATTGATAATGCCAAGCAAGAATCAATTGATACCATTCTTCGTTATGCAGAAGCGAAAAACGAAGGTATGGTTGATAAATTATACGTTACGGGTTGTCTTTCTGAACGCTACAAAGATGATTTAGAAAATGAAATACCTGAAGTAGACGCTTATTTTGGAACACGCGATTTGCCACGTTTATTAAAAACCTTGAAAGCTGATTATAAGCATGAGTTAGTTGGAGAACGTTTATTGACTACACCAAATCACTATGCTTATTTTAAAATTGCAGAAGGCTGTGATCGACCGTGTTCGTTCTGTGCTATTCCAATCATGCGTGGTAAAAATGTTTCAACTCCAATTGAAGATTTAATAATACAAGCCAAAGGATTGGC
>JBIIWQ010000042.1:0-10911 GCA_044338805.1 Crocinitomicaceae bacterium | reverse complement strand
AACGCTGAAGATCTTTCTTTGTCTGGCTTAGCTGCTGAAACGTGTTATGATGTGTATGTAAGTGCTGTTTGTGGTACAAACTCACTTCCTGCACTGATTAACTTCTGCACAAACACAGGGTTATTTACGTATGATAATGCTTGTGGACCAGGATATATGGATATTTCAGGTACAGGTTTAGGGACAGATTTAAATGATGATAATTCAGTAGGATTTACTTTGCCTTGGACACTTGATTACCAAGGAACATCTGTAACTGACATGTCTATTAGTAATAATGGTGGTATTTTATTCAATACTTTGTCAACAACCTTATTTTTTGTGAATGGATCAATGGCAACAGCCGCAATAGGTCTTTATCCTTATTGGGATGATTTACTAGGGCAAGGCACAAATAATACGGTCTATACAGAGGTTATTGGAACAGCGCCAAATAGACAAGCAATTATAGAATGGAATGTTTCTACTTATGGTGCTCCAACTTCAGATTATGCTTTTCAAGTTGTAATAGAGGAAGCTACTGACGAAATCTATTATATTTATGATAATGTTGATGTTGGGGATGTTACTCGTTCATATGGTGCAACGGCTACAATTGGAGCTGCTGGAACAAATGATGTACAAGTTTCTTTTGATAATACTGCTTATTTAACTAACAACTCATGTGTTCACTTCTACACTGCATTGTGTCCAAATCCTGTAAATATAGTTTCTCAAGTATTTACCGATGAAGTTAACTTAACTTGGTCAGCAGGTTTGTATGGAGAAATAGAATGGACTGTAATTTATGGACCAACTGGATTTGATCCTGCTACGAGTGGAACGACAATAACTACAAGTACGCCAAGTGCAGATATTACAGGATTGTCTCAATTGACAACATATGATTTCTACATTTATTCTGAATGTACTTTGGATAACCTAACTTCAGGTGGTTTATTGGTTACTATTGAAACGTTACCTTTGTGTTCAAATCCAACAGGAATCAATACAGCAACTGCTGTAGATTCATTGTTAACTTCTTGGAGTTGGGTTGAAACATCGGCAGCTTACCCTTCAACAGGATTCAACTTGCAATATGGAATGACTGGTTTCGATTTGTGGACTGGTACTGTAGTAAATGCTGATAATAACTTTACAGATACAACAGCTAACACTGCATTTTTAGCAGGTGGTGTGTATGAAGTATATGTGCAAGCAGTATGTGGAGCTGATACTTCAAATTACATGGGACCATTTACATTCGTTATGCCATTGTCAAACGACACAGTTTGTGGAGCAGAAATGTTACAAGTTGATGGTACTGTTTATACTTTTGACAATACTGGTGCTACTGCATCAGCTGGTGAAGGTGTAATTATTCCTCAAGGAACGTATCCAGATGGATACAATGTAACTAATTTACCAACTTTAACGTGGGGCTCTGCCTTTGCAGATGGTTCTAACTGGTATACATTCGTTGCACCAGCTTCAGGTTCGTTATGGTTCAGTGGAGAAGACGAAAACTTCTTTGCTTCACAAATCGCAATCTATGAAGTTACTGACTGTGCTGATTTTGCAACATTTAGTTTAGTTGCAGCTTCCGACCAAATGAATGATTTCGGTAATCAAGATCAATCAGACGATATAAAAGTTGCTCCTCACTTCACAATTTGTGGATTGACACCAGGCGCAACATACTACGTGATGCATGATGCATGGGGTAACGGTTTTGACCCGACAATTTTCGGACAATATTCTATCAAAATGACAGAGATTGTTCTTGAAGCAGGTTCTGTCGCATCAATGGCGGATGTTTGTACTGGAGATACTACTAACTTGTTTACAACAATAACTGGAAACGATGCAAATGGTGTTTGGACTGCAGTTTTAGCTTCTGCTAATACACAAGTAACTGACAGTTTATTTGTTTCTTCTGGATTGGCATACCAAATATTCGATTTCGAATACCGTATGACTGAAGGTTGTGCTTATGACTCAATTGTTTCGCAAGTAGAGATTTATGATTTGTCTCATGCAGGAAATGATGGTGCATTCACAGTTTGTAAAAACGAACCAGTTGATTTGTTATCTGGACTTTCAGGAAACGTTGATCTAGGAGGATCTTGGTATGACCCAAGTAACAACTTAATGCCAAGTTCTTCAATTACTGCAAGTAACATCCCTGGTATGTTTAATTATGACTATATCACTGGAAACGGTGTTTGTCCTGATGATACTGCGAATGTACTTGTAACGGTTAATCCAGCTTGTGATTACTTGGATATTCAAGAAATGTTCTTTGGTGATATGTCTTTATCTCCTAACCCAACAAATGGTTTGGTTTATATTTCGAATTCAGGTTCTTCTGAAGTATTTAATTATGAAGTAACAGATGTTGATGGACGTGTTATTGCAACTAAAATGGCTGCAATTAACGGATCAACAACAACTGAAGTTAATTTGACAGGAAAAGTTACAGGAATGTACATGATTCGCGTTTACAATGACAACGCAATGAAAGTGTTCCGTGTGATTCTTCAATAAGATTTAACACTACATTTGAAAGGGAAGTCGAAAGGCTTCCCTTTTTTATTTTCAATAAAGTGAATTTTCTAACACATTTAAGAAGATAAAATCTCAAAGACTTTTTATCTTTATACAAAAAACAAACAAACCATGTTAGCTCCTTTCAATTTACAACAGTGGATAAATGATAACCGGGATTTATTAAAACCACCAATCGGGAATAAAAATCTGTATATTCAGGCTGGAGATTTTATTGTGATGGTAGTTGGAGGACCAAATGCCCGCAAAGATTATCATTTTAACGAAAGTGAAGAGCTTTTCTATCAAATTGAAGGTGATATAACAGTTCGTGTTCAATTGGACGGTCAAGCGAAGGATATTACAATAAAAGAAGGTGATATTTTCTTATTGCCTGGAAACGTTCCCCATTCTCCTATTCGTGGAGCAAATACGGTAGGTCTTGTAATAGAGAAAGTGCGCAAAGGAACTGATCTAGTTGATGGTTTAATGTGGTTTTGTGAAGAATGTAATAATAAATTACACGAATTCCGCTTTCCACTTGTCAATATTGAACATGATTTTTTATCTCGATTCAAAGAATTCTATTCTTCGAAAGATTTAAGAACTTGCAGTAAATGTGGAAACGAAATGGAAGTTGATGAACGATTTGTTTAATGAATTATGAATTCCTTTTTACCTCAGTAAGTTGACGTGTCCTGTTAAATTGTATTCCTTGTTTAAGAAATCATAATAGACCAATTTCCAAACGTAAGTTCCATCTTGGCAATTATAATCTTTATACGTTCCGTCCCAATAATCACTTAAGTCGGTCATTGTAAAAATTAATTCACCCCAACGATCGAAAATCAATAATTCGAAGGATTTAATGTTGTGCGCAATTATGTAAAAACCTTGATTCGTTTCATCTCCATTTGGTGTAAATGTATTTGGAACATAAACAATTGGATCGTAGTAAATAGTTACGTCATCCGATGCTGAACAACCATTTTGATCGGTGTAAGTTACAATGTATGTAGTATTTTGATTTGGATTTGCTACAGGACTAGAACAAGAAATACAACTTAAAAATTCAGCTGGAGACCAAATATAAGGCCCATTTGTAGTGCTTGTAGCAGAAAGTTGTATTACATCTCCATAAAATGCATAAACGTCAGGTGATGTTTGAATAAATGGTTGAGGATATAAATCAACTTGCACAGAAGCTGTATCTGAACATCCTGTTTGATCAATACCTATTACAGTGTATAAAGTTGAAGAATTTGGAGTCGCTATAACCTCTGAAATACTCGGATTATTTAAACTCGATGACGGAGACCAAGAATAGCTTATTCCACCGCTTGCCCATAAAATTGCTGATTCACCAGGACAGATTATTGTATCATTCCCAGCGAAAATTGATGCTTCGACTACCTTTACTAGTACGCTGTCTAAGACCGAACCGCATGCATTAATAAAGTTACAATAGTATGTAAAATCAGCTGCAGGAGAAACAATAACACTTGGACCAGTCAATTGATTAATTTGATAGTTTGGTGACCATTGATAAGTATCTCCGCCTGAAACTGAAACGCCAATTGAGCTTCCCAAGCACATTAATAAGGAATCAGGAATAATCGGAATTGGAGGAGTATAATACACATTGACCATCATTGAATCGGTGTTAACGCATCCATCTGTCGAAGTAATAACAACAGAATAAGTAGTATTAGTAAGTGGGGTAGCTATTGGGCTTGCACTTGTTGGATTATCTAATGTTGATGCTGGAGACCAAAGATAAGTTCCACCTCCTCCTGCAGAGATTTGGACACTATTTCCAATGCAGATTGATGTATCGTTAGAAATTGAAGGATTAGTAGGAAATACTGGTAGCGTTAATTGAAGTGTATCCGCCCCACAACTATCTGACACGATTACTGTAAAAACAGTTGTTGCATTTACAGTAGCAATTGGTGTAGCGCTGGTCGGATCATCTAAAACATTCGCTGGTGACCAATCATATAGTGCACCACCATATGCTTCTAGTTGAAATGGGATACCTGGACAAACTGCTCCTGACGGAACAATAATTCCACCCTGAAAATCTCCAATATTTATCAAAAATTGAATCGAATCTGGAGAAAAACAGCCATTTGTATCTGTCACAACAAGCGTAACAGTAAAGTTCCCAGCTCCAGGATATAAATGTGAGGGATTTACCGCAGTTGAAGTAGAACCGTCACCAAAATCCCAATAAAAAGCATTCCCATTCGCACTGTTATTGTTAAAAATGACTGGATCAGGCAAACAGATAAGTGGATCAGGCGCAGCAACAACCGCATCAATAGTGCTTAACTCAAATTTGAATGCCGCTAAGTTACAATTGGGACTTTGATTGGTTGGTGACCACACACCAGGCGTGCTTGTAAATCCATAATCTTGGCCGCCACATGCGCCACAAACTGCGTGATAAATTCTTCCTGATTTATCAAAACGAGAAGTACCTCCATCAACATGATTGGAAGAGCTACTAGTCCCTCCCATGTATGTTGCATATTTTAAGAATGAAGCGTCTTGATCTAATACTGCAATGTAGAAATTGGAGCCATTTGTAGTTGATTGAAAAGCATCTACAGTAACAGAAAATCCATTTGAAGAACTATATATTGCTTGACTATTTTGGCTATTTACAAGCCCTCCCCAACCAGATAAATAAATATCATAGCAATCAGAAACTAAAAAAGCCGTGGGTGAAATCTCTACATTTCCTGTTCCAGCGCCAATCATTGTGGTCCAATTAATGGTCATTAAATCAGTTGTGTATTTACGAATAAATTGACCTGAATTAGGATTTCCATAACAGCCTGCAGAAATAGTCCAGGCACTTTGAGATTGACCAAAAACGTATACGTTATCATCTAAATCTAATTGCACAAAATAAGACTGATCGTATTCGTTTTGACCCATATAAGTTCCGGCAATGATAGCACCTGTATTTCCGTTGTATCTTGTCACATAACCATCAGCCAATCCGCCATTATAGGACAAATCATTTCCTGTTAAATAAGGTAAATTCGAGGAGGTGGTTCCACCAGCAACATATACATTTCCATTGCTTGCTACTTGTATCGAATTTCCAGATTCGTTAAGACTTCCTCCAAAATAAGTGCTCCAAATTAAAGCGCTCAAATTCGCATTCATTTTAAATATAACTGCATCTTGAGGTCCATTTAATGAACCTTGGCTTCCTAAGAGAACTGGAAAATTTACTGAATTTGTAGTAGAAGCAACGTAGACATTTCCGGCGGCATCTAATATTATTTCACCCCTAAATTGGTCGCCATAATTGTACTTTAAACTTGATGAGTTCAACCCGTCATTTTGGCTACCACCAATATAAGTTGAAGCAACTAAAGCAGTTCCAGTGGAATTTAATCGAGAAATGTAAATGTCCGAACCAGAAAAACTCAAACTGTTTTCAGTTACAGTCGAACCCCCATTAAATGTATTGTCATATGGGGATGGTCCCATAGGAAAATTATTAGAAGAAGTTGCTCCAAAAACAAATAACTCCCCTGCAGGAGAGCAAATAATACTGTTGGGTGTTTCGTTACCATTACCACCTAGATAGGTTGAATATAATAGGCTTGAACCAGTAGAATTAAATTTTGAGATTCCAACATCAATGTTGTAACCATTCTCAGTTCCGACATTGTAACTACCATCAAATGCTCCGTTTGTAACTGGGTAACCACCAGCAAAAACAATTCCTCCCGCAAACGCATTTCCAGAGGGGTCTGGTGTAGCCGTAAAACCCCAATTATCTGCGGTAGAACCAGTAAATGTTGAAAAAACCAAATATGGGTCAATCACCAAAGTTGCAGAGGTATCATAACCATTTGGAAAATGGAATGAAACCTGGTTATCAACTAATTTATAATTAATAGCTACTTTTTTGCGTTGTCCGTCTTTTTCTGTCCAAGCAATTGGAGCAGATTCGATAATTTCCCCAAAACGATTCGTAGAATGTAGTTGCCCTTCTCCATCAATAAAAATGGAATTTGCGCCACTAATTTTATATTTAATATTTTGTGCGTTGGCAAGTGGTTGAAGAACAAATGAATATTTTAACTTATTTGTCGAACCATCAAAAACGAGATTAATACCTGAATAAAAATCAATATATTCAACTAATTCATAGCTAAAAACCTTCGATTTCCATTTTGTTGAATCACTCCCTAAAAAATAATTGCGATATGAAGAAGATCCATTTTTCTCTAATCGCTGACCATCCCAATTTGCTCCAATAAACTCGGTCCTTAAAACATGTCCTTGAAAATCAATTTCTGAACTTTCATCGGAGTGTTTTTTTTCATCATGGCTGTGGCTATTCTTAAAATTATGGAGAAAATAAGTAAACCCCTTTTTTTCTAAGTACATTTCACCTAAATCTAAATCTATTTTATAGAGAATATTATTATCCCATTGCCCTTTGTTTGGGTGCATCCAAACGTTCTGAGAATAAATCACAGAAGGAAACAACAAAAGAATTAATATGGCTAGAATAAATTTCATTTCTAATCCTCGAATGTACAATAAATCTTAATGTTTTGAAAGCCATTAAATAGATAAAACAATCATTTTAAGTGCTCAATACTCATAAAACTCATTATTTGAATATAAGTTGCTTTTTTTGGTGAATAAGAATAAATATTTTAGATAAATCGGTTAATTAAAAACCGTAATTTTGCACTTCAATTCAGCAATTAGTAAAATGAGTGATCCAATAAAACATGAGTGCGGTATTGCACTTCTACGATTAAAGAAGCCTCTTCAATTTTATTTAGATAAATATGGGACAGCTTTTTATGGATTGAACAAATTGCATTTGTTGATGGAAAAGCAACACAATAGAGGGCAAGATGGTGCCGGTGTTGCAAACATTAAATTGGATATGGATCCTGGAGATCGATATATTTCTAGGTATCGCTCAATTGACAGTAAACCTCTTCAGGATATTTTTGATCACATCAATGAACGTTTCAGAGAAATAGAAAAGGAAGATCCATCCCTTTTGAAAAATGTTGATTACCTGAAAAAAAATGCCGGTTTTACAGGGGAATTATTTCTAGGACATCTGAGATATGGGACATTTGGCAGAAATTCAATCGAAAATTGTCACCCTTTTCTAAGACAGAATAACTGGATTACACGAAATTTGGTTGTTGCAGGTAATTTTAATTTGACAAATGTAGACGAGCTATTTGATGTTTTAGTTGGATTAGGCCAACATCCAAAAGAAAAATCAGATACAGTGACAGTTCTTGAGAAAATTGGACATTTCTTGGATGTTGAAAATGAGGAGTTATATGCTCAATTAAAACCTCAAGGTTATTCAAAACCAGATATATATACAAAAATCGCCGAGAGAATCGACATTGAAAAGATTTTGAAGCGTGCTTCAGGAGATTGGGATGGAGGTTATGCAATGGCTGGTCTTTTTGGACATGGAGATGCATTTGTATTAAGAGATCCTTCTGGTATTCGCCCAGCTTTTTGGTATGAAGATGATGAAGTATGTGTTGTTGCTTCTGAACGACCAGTTATACAAACTGCTTTCAATTTAAAAAGTGAGCAAATTAAAGAGTTAACGCCAGGTCATGCCTTAATAGTTCGTAAGAATGGGAAAGTCACCGAAACATTAATAAATGAACCAAAAGAAGTGTTAAAGTGTTCATTTGAAAGAATTTATTTCTCTCGAGGGAATGATATAGAGATTTACAACGAGCGAAAATTATTAGGAAACTATGTAGTTCCTCAAATATTAGATGCTATTGAGCACGATCTTGATAATTCTGTTTTCTCTTTTATCCCAAATACAGCTGAAGTATCCTTCTATGGTATGATAAAAGGGTTGGAAGATTATTTGAATGATAGAAAATTCAAAGCAATCAAAGACTTAGGCAAGGATATTACTGATGAACAATTACAAGAGATAATATATCAAAGAGCTCGTATTGAAAAAATTGCAATAAAGGACGCGAAATTGAGAACGTTCATCACGCAAGATGATTCAAGAAACGACCTTGTTGCGCATGTGTATGACATTACCTATGGAAGTGTTAAACGAAACAAAGATAACCTCGTAATTATTGACGATTCAATTGTTCGAGGAACAACGTTAAAACAAAGTATTCTTAAAATTCTAGATCGATTAGATCCAAAAAAGATAGTTGTTGTTTCTTCAGCTCCTCAAATCCGATTTCCTGATTGTTATGGAATAGATATGGCGAAAATGGGAGACTTCATAGCGTTTGAAGCAGCAATTAGTTTGCTTGAAGAAAGAGGAATGAGCGATGTTATTAAAAACGTTTATAACAAATGCAAAGAACAAGTCGCCCTTCCTAAAGAGCAGATTAAAAATTATGTAAAAGAGATTTATTCACCTTTCACAAATGAAGAAGTTTCAGCAAAAATCGCAGAATTATTAACACCTGTAGATTTAAAGGCGAAAGTTGAAATCATCTATCAAACTGTAGAAAATTTGCATAAGTCTTGTCCAAATAATCTTGGAGATTGGTATTTCACAGGAAATTATCCAACGCCTGGAGGAAATAAAGTAGTCAATAGAGCATTTATTAACTGGATGGAAGGTAAAAACGAACGAGCATACTAATAAATCTAATTCATTAATGAAAAGACAAACAGCTATATTTTTCTATTTACTCGGGATTTATGTTGTTTTGCAATTTGCATGGTGGGGATACCATTTAATTGAACTCACGGAGGGCCTTAAGAAAGAGCCCAATGAGGTTTCTAAGAGGGTTGTAATGATCATTGGTGAAGGACTGGTTTTTTTCGTTATCCTCTTATTTGGCCTTTGGAAAATTCGTTCTTCAATAAAAAGAGAATTGCAATTATCTCAGCGGCTAACGAATTTCTTATTATCAGTAACCCATGAATTAAAAACCCCTTTGGCTGCAAATAAATTGTATTTACAAACAATTCAAAAGCGCAATCTAGATGAAGAAAAGAGAGCCAATTTATTGGAAAAAGCTGTTCAAGAGAACATTCGCTTAGAATTAATGATTGATAACATCTTAAATGCTTCAAGATTAGAAAACAACGCTTTAAAACCGCACAAAGAAAAGGTAGATTTATCAGTATTGATGAACCAATTAATAGACCGTTTTCATAAAAGACATCAAATTGATTTTATTATAAGAAATATTAAAGAAGGAATTAATGCTGAACTTGATATCTTTTTCTTTGAAACAATCGCTAACAATTTGATTGAAAACGCAGTAAAATATGCTGGATCAAACGCGAATGTAGAAGTTTACCTCAAACAGGAAAATACAATGGTTAGTTTCGGTGTGAAAGATAGTGGTCCAGGAATTCCAAAAAACGAGCGCCAAGAGATGTTTAAAAAATTCTATCGCATTGGTAATGAAGAAACAAGAATGCAAAAAGGTTCTGGTTTAGGTTTGTTTATTGTTGCGGAATTGGTAAGAATTCACAAAGGAAAAATTCTTTATAAAGAAAATTCACCAGTTGGTGCAAATTTTGAAATAACTTTATAAAATGACAAAACACTTCGGACTTATTATTCTTGATGGTTGGGGAATTGGAGACCATTCTAAATCAGATGCAGTTTTCAATGCTAATACTCCTTTTATGGATGAATTATTAGCGAATCGTCCGCATGCCACATTGAAAACTTGCGGCGAAGATGTTGGTCTGCCAGATGGACAAATGGGTAATTCAGAAGTTGGTCATTTGAATATTGGAGCAGGTAGAATTGTATATCAAGAATTAACACGAATAAACAAATCGATTCGAGAAGGGGATTTTTTCACGAATCCTATTTTATTAGCTGCAATGAAAAAAGCGAAAGAAAACAATTCCAATCTACATTTGATGGGATTAGTTTCTAAAGGCGGCGTTCATAGTTCACAAGAGCATATTTATGCATTGTGTAAAATGGCTAAAGACAATGGATTAGAAAATGTTTTTATTCATGCTTTTACTGATGGAAGAGATTGTGATCCTAAAAGTGGGTTGGGATTTATCCATGAATTGGAAGATGAATTAAAGAAAACAACAGGTAAAATAGCAACAATTATAGGAAGATATTTTGCCATGGATCGCGATAATCGCTGGGAACGCGTGAAGCATGCATACGATTTAATGGTCAATGGAATAGGAGCTAATTTTGATTCTGCAACGAAAGGAATTGAAAACTCGTATGCAAACGGAAAAACAGATGAGTTTATCGAACCAATTGTAATAACTGAAAATGGATTGCCAATTGCAAAAATAGAAGATGGAGATGTTGTAATCAGTTTTAATTTCAGAACAGACAGACCAAGAGAAATTTCAACAGTATTAACGCAAAAAGATTTT
>JBIIWQ010000329.1:0-2751 GCA_044338805.1 Crocinitomicaceae bacterium | reverse complement strand
GTGGTCTTGAATTTCAAACCCATAAACCAATGGATTCATCGCCTCTTCTGTTTTTGTATCACGCAATTCAAAATGTAAATGAGGAGCTGTTGATCCACCAGTATTACCAGAAAGAGCTATAATATCACCTTTCTTAATTGGAACATCAGTTGGAACAAAAAATAATTCAATTTCGAAATTTTGTTCTTTTTCTTGAACAGCTTTCACAATTGAATCTAATTTCCCTTTGAATGATGAGCAATGGGCATAAACACTAGTGATTCCATTGGGATGATTGATGTAAATTGCTTTTCCGTAACCATATGGTGAAATTTTAATTCGAGCGATATAACCTTCTTCAATAGCATATAACGGCAGTCCTTCAGCACCATTCGTTTTAAAATCAAGTCCCATGTGAAAATGATTAGGACGCAATTCCCCAAAATTAGCTGCCAATACCAATGGAATTCCCAAAGGTGAACGATAGTTTGTTTTGGCATTTTCTTGTGAAACGCAAATAAATGGAAGTGTAAAGAGGAAGAAAAGTGTAAAAAGACGAAATACCATGTGTAAAAGTAACTTTTTGAAAAAAAATATCACAAGAATGAACTAAAAAAGTTGTGAATGTTCAAGACTATACTAATTTTGTACAAAGTCGTAACCAATGACAGATCGCATTCAAAATATAATTGAAGATATTCGCCACAAAAGTGTAGCGATGCATCAGCAATTATTAGAAGAACGTGAAAAAAATAGTGTCTTTCAATCGAAAGTGCAACTGTTAACCGAAAGTATTGAACTTCAAACACAAGAAGAATCTAAACTTCTTTCTGAAATTTCTATGCTAAAAGCGGAATTGGAAATGACAAAAAGTCAAGTTGTCGAAAATTCTCATCCTTCTGGAAAGAAAGATGAAGAAATTGATGAATTGGTGAAGGAAATTGAACACTGTATAAGTCAGTTAAAAAAATAACGAATGGGAAAATTGTCCTTGAAAGTCGTCGTTGCTGGTAGAACGTATCCAATCACTGTAAATGAGGGAGAGGAAACGAAAGTTACTAAAGCTGCTGAAGACATTAACAAAGCAATAAAAATGCTACAGGACAATTATGCGGTAAAAGATATGCAAGATTTACTTGCTATGACTGCTCTTCAACTAGCTACAAAACCTACAAATTCAAGTACAACCAATAAAATTGAAGCAGATTATTCAGCTGTTGAAGATAAATTGGATGGTTTGTTAAAAGAGCTAGATTCGTTAAAATAAAATTCAAATTTCTTCCCTTCTCGTTTTTTTGATACAACTTGATTAGTTGTAATTTAATTAGTTTAAAAAAATGAGTATTATAGGAATTTTAATAGGATTAGGAGCTGGAGGAGCTGGAGTTTTCATTTTGCAAAATGTCATTCTGAAAAACAAAAGAACTCAAATAATTCGCGAGGCTGAACAAGAAGCTGAAAACATCAAAAAAGAAAAAATGTTGCAAGCCAAAGAGAAATTTTTGGTTTTGAAAGAAGAACATGAAACGGCAATGAAGGAGAAAGAACGTCGCCTTCAATCTACCGAAGATCGTGCAAGAGCTCGTGAAAAAACACTTTCACAAAAAATCGAAGAAGTTAGTAGAAAAGAAAGTGAATTCGAAGGAAAGCAATCTGAAATGGAATTAAAAGCTCAGGCTTTCGAATTGAAGCATGCTGAACTAGAAAAGACACAAGAAAAAAGAGTCGCTGAGCTATCAAAGATTAGTGGCATGACTCCAGAAGAAGCGAAGAATCATTTAATGGAAGCATTGAAAGACGAAGCACGAACTGGCGCAATGACGCACATCAAAGAAATTACAGAGGAAGCGAAATTAAATGCAAATAGAGAAGCAAAAAAGATTGTAATTCAAATGATTCAACGTGTTGCTACTGAACATGCAGTGGAAAATGCTGTATCTGTTTTCAATATTGAATCAGACGAAGTGAAAGGCCGAATCATTGGACGTGAAGGAAGAAACATCCGTGCACTAGAAGCTGCTACGGGAGTAGAAATAATTGTTGACGACACACCAGAAGCTATTATCTTGTCTTGTTTTGACCCAATTAGAAGAGAAATTGCTCGTTTAGCTTTACACCAATTAGTTTCAGATGGTCGTATACACCCAGCTAGAATTGAAGAAGTTGTTGCTAAAACAAAAAAACAATTGGACGAAGAAATCGCTGAAACAGGACGCAGAACAGCAATGGATTTAGGAATTCATGGTTTACATCCTGAGTTGACAAGAATGGTTGGTAGAATGAAGTACCGCTCTTCTTATGGTCAAAATTTATTGCAACACTCGCGAGAAGTAGCAAATCTTTGTGCAATCATGGCAGCTGAACTTGGATTGAATGTGAAAATTGCTAAAAGAGCAGGATTATTGCACGATATTGGAAAAGTTCCAGACGATGAGCCAGAATTGCCACACGCACTGCTTGGAATGAAGTTGGCTGAAAAATATGGTGAAAAACCTGAAGTTTGTAATGCTATTGGAGCTCACCACGATGAAGTTGAAATGACAACCTTGATTTCACCAATCGTTCAAGTATGTGATGCTGTTTCAGGGGCAAGACCTGGAGCTAGAAGAGAAATCGTTGAAGCCTATATCAAACGGATTAAAGAATTAGAATCGCTGGCTATGTCGTATGATGGCGTTGCTCAAGCATATGCAATCCAAGCAGGACGTGAATTACGTGTACTAGTTGAAGCCGAACGTGTAACAGATTTGAAAGCAGATGAATTATCATTTG
>JBIIWQ010000293.1:0-3144 GCA_044338805.1 Crocinitomicaceae bacterium | reverse complement strand
CAGATGAAGTGTTGTTTTGAGCATTTGCAGAAGCATTTAATAAAATAAATAAACTTCCTAGTAAGTAAATCTTTTTCATAATTATTGTTTTTTCAATTTGTATGAGTCAAAGAAAGGTAAGATCTTCTTTGAATTTATTTATTTTTAGTCAATTAAAATCAAAATACATATTATTCAATAAGCTGAACTAAGTGTTTATACTTACCTATTTTATTTTTGTTTCATTTTTGTTAAATGGAAAATAAAATAATACCTTTGTTTGGAATTATTCTAAATAAGGATGAAGCAAGAAATAAAATTATCTCAGAACAAAATGCAAGAGTTTACTTCCTGTTCAAATTGTGCTTGCGATAAGAAAAAAGATTGTTGTAAGAAATACAAGAAGCATGGTGTTCACTGTAAAAAGTGCCCAAAATTGTAATGCTTTTTAATTCTTTCTATATCTTTGGTTTATGAGATATTTCTTATACCTAACGATATTATTTCTTTTTATTTCAAACTTTGCAAGATCTCAAGACTCTATAAAGAATTCAATTAGTGCCCAATTTGGAATGACGCGTCTCGATTTTTTTACTGGAGTTCGTTTTGCCCGAACTTATAAAAAGTGGGTACCATTTTCTTTTGCTGAAATTGGGATTAATCGGACAATCTTCCAATCTCGTTTTTATCCTAAGGTTGGAATTGGTTGTTCTTATTTTTTTATAAATAAAAATAAATTTAAAGTTGGTCCTCAATTATCTTTTGCGCATTCACTCTTAAAAGTGAATTCAACTTCCGGTCATTTCAATCAATGGAATGAGGTTTTTATTGGAACACGTATAGAAATTGGTTCCAAAATCCGCTTTTCCATCGAAGTAAATGGAGGTTTATTAAATGAACGGTTTTACAACCAAATCAGCAATAAAAAGGAAGGGGTCAATTCTTTGGGGTTTAATGCGAATATCGGTGTGATGTATGTTTGGTAAAATACTTTTAATAGTGCTTTTGTTGGTGTCTTGTTCTAAGAAAAAAGAATTTACACACATTAAAGTAGTTGGACATGCTGCAACTGGTTTAGAAATCTTGAATTCAGTGTATCACGATAATTCGAAAGAAGCTGTTGAATTTGCCCTTTCAATTGAAGGATGTGATGGCATTGAAATCGATATTCAACTTTCTGCAGACGGGACATTGTGGTTGTTTCATGATGATCACTTGGATGATGAAACAAATGGCAATGGCTGTATAAATGATTTAACGGATATTGAATTGTCTGATATTGAGTACAAAACGATTCACAAAGAAAAACTAACCTGTTTAAAAGACTTAGACTTTACATTATTCAAAGGGAAAGAGTTGTTTTTAGACTTACGCCATTATACAGCCTGCACAGGAGCTTTTATCAATGTTAATCAAGTAATTTCAGACTTAAATGAACTTGGTCTACAAAACAAAACGGATTTTACTGTTCATTGTGTTTTGTCATATGATCAATGGATATCTCCGTTTATTGCCGCAGGTTATAAGGTTAATTATTCTATTTTTAATCTGAATGAATTTGATATATATAATAACACGTTTCCTTCAATTTCAGGATATGTAGTGCGTAACAGTGATTTTGATAAAAATGAAATTGAAATAATAAAGAACGCAAATAAAGATCTTTATATCTTTGAAATTCGCTCTCCAAAAGGAATTCGTTCCGCTTTAAATAAAAATCCTAATGCAGTAATAACGGATGATATTCGTGCAACTCTAATTGAAAAGTACTAATGGCAAAAAAGGAAAAATTGAACATCGTATATTCTACAAACCCAAATTTTCAATATGAATTTGAGGAAGAAGAAAGTGTAGAGTCAAAACCCAACAACCAACAGAAATTATATGTTTCAATAGATAAGAAACAACGCGGTGGTAAAGAAGTGACATTGGTGGAAGGATTTGTTGGTCCTGAAGAAGAATTGAAAGAATTAGGTAAATTGTTAAAAAGTAAATGTGGCGTAGGTGGTTCTGTCAAAGACAACGAAATTTTAATTCAAGGAAACTTCAAAGACAAAGTCTACGATTTACTAGTAAAAGAAAATTATAAAGTCACGAAAAAAGGTGGGTAAAAAAATCGGTCTTCAACTATTTCAGTTGAACATGCCAAAAGAACGAATTGAAGACCGATTAACCTAAACCAAAAACAAACGAAAACAATTTGTGGAAAATTGTATTTCGCTACCACTACTGTAATAAAGTTAGTAAGCCATTCATGCAGTTTTCCCAAAATAACTTCAACTGTTCTATTTGTTGATTAAAAGGAATGATTTAATAATTTTTCCGGATTTTCAGGTTCTAATTGATTAGTGTTTTAAACAAAAAAACATGAATTATTCAAAAGTTGAGAAAAAGATTTCCAAAGTTCGAAGCTATAAAATGAAAACTCTTATCTTTGTTGAAATGGAAAAGCAAGTCATTCTAAACAAACGACATTTTGAATTAACACTCAATAGACTTTGCTATCAACTTATTGAATCTCACAGTGATTTCTCGAATACCGTTTTAATTGGACTTCAACCCAGAGGTGTAAACGTTGTTGCACGTTTGAAATCCCAATTAGAAGAAATTCTTGGGAAAGAAATAGTGTGCGGAAATCTAGACATTACCTTTTATCGTGATGATTTTAGAAGAAGAGAAAAACCATTGATTCCTAGTGCAACAAACATCGATTTCGTCATTGAAAATAAAAATGTTGTTTTGGTAGATGATGTGCTTTATACTGGAAGAACAATTCGGTCAGGTTTGGATGCATTATTGGCGTTTGGTCGACCAAAAAAAGTTGAATTACTAGTGTTAATCGATCGCCGTTTTCAAAGAGATTTACCAATTCAAGGAGATTATGTTGGGAAATCAGTCGATACCTTGAATTCTGAAAGAGTATCGGTTGAATGGAAAGAAATAGAAGGAGAAGATAAAGTCGTTTTGTATACACCGGAAAGCAATGAATAATTTAAGTGTAGATCATTTAATAGGAATCAAAGATTTGACGCGAGAAGATATCGAATTGATATTCAGTACAGCAGATAGTTTCAAAGAGGTAATTAACCGTCCAATCAAAAAAGTTCCTTCGCTCCGGGATATTACCATCGCGAATTTATTTTTCGAAAACTCTACACGAACCCG
>JBIIWQ010000292.1:0-3146 GCA_044338805.1 Crocinitomicaceae bacterium | reverse complement strand
CAACTCCCCAAGAAACACCATCTTCTATGATAAAATCTTTTTTGAATACATCGTCTATTTGAGAAAATTGAGCAACATCTTCATATAATTTATTCTGATTAATATTGCTTAATTGTGAGAAATATTTGTAGTATCCTTCGACATTAATCATCAAATTCTTTGCTAAATCGTATTCAGCCCCGATGATAGCATGCCATGCGTATTGAATTCCATTCTTAATTACTTTTTCATTTTGATATTGGTTTACAAATGAAGTTTGCACATTGCTTGGAGCAGAGAGTAAACCATTGAATAAGTTAACAATATCTTTATCAGATGATGCTGAAGTGAAATTTTGAGAAAATCGTCCTCCAGATAATTTAAATCTCAACTTTTCTGTAGCATTGTACTTCGCTCCAAAACGAGGTTCTAATGATATTGTTCCAAGTGATGCATATACTTGAGCTCTAAGGCTTGGTTGTATAACCCATCTGTTTCTAACCAAGCGACAATTAGCATATGCGCCAATTTCGGTTGAAAAATTTGTAGCTTCAATTTTACGTTTTGCCTCATTATAAGTGACAAATGACGTATTAAACCCACTAAAATTTAAACCGTAGTTCATTTCACTCTCTTTTCTCAAAAAACGTGTAAAATCAAAACCTAAATCAAAACCACCAATTTTACTTGTTCTTGGTTCAGTAGCCTCCTCGACAAACGTTGTTTCATATGAACTACCATTAACATGGCCTTTTATCATCATTGGAGTGCTACTTGGAACTAATAAAAAATTCATTCCTCCTCCAGAAGCTTTCCAATCCAAATCAGCAACATTATAATTCACGGAATCTTGATTATGGAAACCAAAAACACTAAATTTTGATCCACCTTTGCTATTGACAGTTACTTTACCATATAAATCAGTAAAATTAAATGGTAGGCCGTTTCCATCATTAATTGACGGATACAATGTTTTTGAAGTGTAATCCAATAAACTATGTTTTGCTGATAATACATAGGAAACAGGACTAGGAACACTATCTCTTCCTTTTCTGCCACCAATAGGTCCTTCCAAAACCAGTTTTGCTAAAAAAGGAGAAACAGAAACTTTTCCACCAAAATCATTGCGGTTCCCATCTCTATAAGAAATGTCCATAACGGATGAAATTCTCCCTCCATATTTCGCGTCAAATCCTCCAGTATAAACATCTACATTTTTAACCAATTCAGTTTCAAAAACAGAGAAAAATCCTATTGAGTGAAATGGATTGTATATCGTCATTCCATCAAGCAATACCTTATTTTGAATAGGTGTTCCTCCTCGAACGTATAACTGACCTCCTTGATCACCAGTTGTAATAATTCCAGGAGTCACGGATAAAGCACCAACAATATCATTTTCAGCACCCATACTTGGACTTCTTTCTAATCCTTTTTTATCCAGTTTGATTTGTGAAATCAATACCTCTGTCTTTTTGTTGTTTCCTTCAGCGACAATGGTAATTTCACCCATTTCTTTGACATTATTTTTTTTCTCAAAATAAATGTTGACATCCAAAATCCCTTTGACCTCAGTTATTTCAATATTTTGAATGAAACTTTTATAAGCCGAATTGTCAGCCTTTAAAATATACGATCCCTTATTCAATTTAGGGAAACTAAAATAACCGTCAACATCTGTCACAGCACCAGTCACAAATGAACTATCAGCACTTTTTAAAAGTCGTAATTTTTGAAAGCCAACAACCTCGCTGTTTGATTTATCACGGATAAACCCTCTTACTGTATAGTCTTGTGAGTGAGCAATTCCGACGAAGCAGAGGTTGAAAAGGAGAAAGTAAAATAATTTCATAAAGTTAACAGTTCATTTCTAGTCCTCGAAGATAAAACTTTCTTGTCAATTGAGGAAGACTTGACTGCAAAACTATTTAAATGGTAGGGATTATATAGTGAAAGGTTTTAATTGCGAAGTTGTTTTTTTGCTATATCCCAATAGACATCCATTTCTGAAAGAGTCAAATTTTCTATTCCTTTATCATCTTTTAAAATTAGTTCTTCCATTAACTTGAAGCGATTTATAAATTTTGTATTCGTCTTAGCTAAAGCATTTTCAGGATTAATATTTACGAATCGAGCGTAATTGATTAAGGAAAAAAGAACATCGCCGAATTCATCTTCCATCTCTTTCGAATTTTTTTTTTGTTCTTGGTAAAATTCCTCTAATTCTTCCTTTACTTTATCCCAAACGTCCTCTTTGTTGTCCCACTCAAAACCAATTCCTTTGACTTTTTCTTGAATTCTACTCGCTTTCACCATTGCTGGAAGTGATGATGGGACGCCTTCCAAAACAGATTTTCTGCCTTCCTTTAATTTTATTTTTTCCCAATTATTTTTAACTTCTTCTTCAGATTGAGCAATTACATCACCATAAATATGTGGGTGACGCGTGATTAATTTTTCGCAAATAGCATTTAAAACAGACGTGACATCAAAAACTTTTTGTTCCTCACCTAATTTGCAATAAAAAACCATGTGTAAAAACAAATCGCCTATTTCACCTTTTATTGATGCTAAGTCATTTTCTGTAATAGCATCAGCTAATTCATAGGTTTCTTCAATTGTCAATGGACGAAGTGTCTCAAATGTTTGCTTTTTATCCCATGGACACTTCTCACGCAATTCATCCATGATGTTCAATAAGCGTTCAAATGCATTAAGTCTTTCGTCCATTCTTTTTTTTATCAAAAGTAGAATTTTTTTATTTGTCAAAGTCATTTGATTACTTTTGTCACTGAATGAAAAAAGTTTTTCTTTTCATAGCGCTGTTTGTTGCATTTTCCTCTTTGTCTCAATCTAAGATAGAGTGGGGGGTAGATTATAGGCAAAAAGTTGGTTTTCTGGCTGCTCACCGTGGTGTTATGGGACATTTACCTCAAAATCAATCTTATGCGAGTGAGTTATCAGTGTTTTTTCAAACGAAAGGTCGAAAACAATGGCATAAAGCATGTCGCTATCCAATTGTCGGAGCGACTCTGTTTGGAGGTTCAGTCGGAAATAATGAAATATTAGGAATGTTTTGGGGAGCTTATAGCTTTATAGAATTTCCATTTGTTAAGACAAAACATTATGAACTAGTTGGCAAATTAGGTTCAGGTTTGGGCTATGGC
>JBIIWQ010000040.1:0-10993 GCA_044338805.1 Crocinitomicaceae bacterium | reverse complement strand
TACTCTTCTCTAATTCTTCTACCAATTTCTTTTTATCCACTTCATTCGCCAATAAAAACATCAATTTGGTCAAAGCTGCTTCTGTGGTTAAGTCCTTCCCACTGATAACACCAATTTTGATAAAAAACGAACTTGTATATGTCTCAATAGAAGAACATTTGCTTAGTTTATTAAACAGAAAAGAGACTATCGTAATATCGAAAACTCACTTCGGCTTCTTCGGCTTTTTCGCTAGCTTCACCTTATAATCTTCCAGATCGCCTATCATACTTACGTAAACAAATTTTGAATTCTCTTGGCGGTACTGAATCTCATCATCACTTTCGGATTGTCCGGAACGATTTTTAAACAACTTCTGCCCAGCAATCTTCGAGATCATTTTCCATGGAACACCAATAAGGTAATTCATTTGCATTTTCCCATTGATATGCTGTTCACCATGAATCTCTAAAAAGCCAAGACTCGAATTGATGGTCATTTCGGGAATTTTTAAAATGCCTTTCTTTAATGTAAGCGTATTCTTTAAGGTATCGAAAAGTATTTTGTTCATGTTCTTATCTTCAAAGTAGCTGCTCAACGCTAGAAGTGGGGCATAATTCTCTAGTTTACCTTTGAGCACAGTCATGTTAATTGTTAAATCCGAATCATCCATCTTCGGCACAAGATCAGCATGAAGATGTAACTTTCCGGAAATATGCCCGGTGAATTTCCCATGCAGATTTTCGGAAACCACATGGTCCTGACCAAAGTTTTCAAACTTGATCATGAACTTATCCAAATCTACGTTTCGAATGTTAATATCCGGTTTGAAATAAATGTGTTCTTTATCTTTTCCACTCAAATATCCCTTGATATCAAAATGACCTCCGGCAGCGTCAAAACTGAACTTATCGAAATGTAAAACATGATTTTTTTCTGTGCGAATGTCTGCTTTAAAATGATCCAGTATATGATGGTGATAATTAACATGACCGACGTCAAAATGAAAATCCATATTACGGAAATCTAAATCGTAAAGACTAAACCCTGCATCGTGATCCACATGCCGAGTTTCCCCGGAAGAAGTAGAAGAAACCGGCGGTCCGAAATTGTAATTGAGTAATTCATCGATGTCCAGATGCGTGCCTTTAACCGCCAGTGAATTGTGTTTCCCTTTTGAAAGCTTGCCAAGCTCGTATTCCATGTCGATAACGAAGTTGGAATGTCCGAGTTTCCCCTTGAACTGCTTTAAACTCAAGTGTTCATTTTCGAGATGCACGCGTCCACTAAATTGTTCAAGGCGCAAATGGTGGGCTTTCAACGATCCTTCAAACTGTGTTAATTTAAAATCAGTGGATTTAAGTCCGTGATTAAAATGAAGCGCTGTCGTTCCATGAATTCTCATATTCCTTCCTTCTTCATGACGGTAATCTTCGGGCACAAACTTTTCTCCGCCGTAGGTGAAAAGATTGTCAAATTGCAGCAGCTTTGAAGTCAAATCAAATTCAATCTTGGTGTCACCATTCATTTTTTCATCAAACCACATATTGTAGTTTTCTAGCTTCCCAGAAAAATGAAAATCAGATTTATCTATCATTCCTGAGAAGTCAACCACACGAAAATCTGCTTTGTCCACAAAAACATCCGCATGAAAATCATGCAATACATGAGGGTAGTGCTTCATTTTGGCGTATAAATTTGAGATAAAGAATTCTCCTTTCGGCAGATTGGGTGACTCTGTAATTGCACGGGCAGAACTCAGGAATTCAAGTTTTAAACTCAAGTTTTCAATTTGTTCATCAACAGGCTTTATGTTTTTATCTCCTGAAGTCAGTTCTTTAATATCGACGTATTTTGAAGAAATTTCAAGGTCGGTCATTACTGGATCATTAGTGTGATGAATTATTGCAGGAAGATCACTTATAAATCCTTTAATAAACAAATCTGATTTGCCCGCTTTAATTTTAAGCTTTTCAATTTGGGCTTTATGTCCCTTAAGCGTTACCTTCATGTCCATTCTTTCAAGTGGCACATGAAAAGAACTAGTTTTAAATTTAAGATTTTCGACAACCAATTCACTGTAGTAAGATTCGTTCAGGCGTTCTATGCTTTTTTCAGGATTTTCAAAATCAATAATATCGTGAAAATTCATCGTCAGCGCAACACGACCTGAAAGCCCCTTTAATTCTTGTGTATTGATGAATTTTGCGAGGAAGTCGAGGTCAAAGTCTGATACAAGATTCATGTCGATATCTGGTGATTCAAAATTTTCGACAACGAGTTTACCGCTAAAAACGCCAGCTTCTGGCTTGGCTGTGAAATTCTCTAGTTCAAAACGCATGGTTGATGCATTACGCTTAGCGCCATTGGTGAAAGATCCTTTAAAGCCTATTTTGTCAAGTCGCTTACCCGATTCTAAATTGTTGAAAAAACCTTTTTCACACCCGAAACGTGCTTTAATCGCAGGTCGGTGCCCATTGATCGATTTCCCCTTCAATGTTGCGTCAAAGAAAATCTTACCTTTGTTTTCAAACTTTTTAAGTGTTGGAGCAAGCTCTTCGGGTGCCAAAGCTAGAAATAGATTAAAATCTGGCTTGTCGCCATGAAAATGAAAATCAAGTGCCATATCGTCCTTTAACTCCATGGTTCCGTCAAAAGCAAACGTAGCTTTTTCCAATTCAATTTCAGTAGGATAGACGGTAAATAGTTTTTTCTTTTCATCTATATCCAATTCTGTATCGATATGAAAATGTTTGTGTTTGATAAACGTTGTGTCACCATCTTTAATGAGACTTAATTCAAATTTAGATTCGAGGGCAATGTAAAAGTGATCTGATTTTGACGTTAATTTAGACTTAGCCGAAGTAATGTATGCATCAACCATAATATTATTCGCCTCATTCAGTTTCGATACGTCAATGTTTTCCAATTTAATAGATTTCAGGTCGAGATGTAATTCATCTTTAACATCTGCGATCGGCTTAGCACTGGCTAATGCATTCGAGATATTTAAGGAGCCATCTTTGTGCTGTACTATGCGAAGATCACCATCCTTTAGCTTGATTGATTTCACATCATATTTTCCGCCAAGCATACCCATCAGATTGAAACCAACGTAAGTATCTTGTATGCACGCAATTCGATATTTCTTCTTAACCTCCTTGCCCTCAAAAATCTCAAGACCTTCTATATCAATTGAAATGTAGGGGAAGTTAGCAAACGGGGCAACGTGACTATCTTTAATCCGAATTGTCCCTACAAAGTCTTCATTGAGCGTTTTTATAAGGTCTTTTACAATTTCGTCTTGCTTCATATAAGCGATTGTAACAACGCTCGAAAAGAGAAGGACAGGAATAACAACGAGAAACATCGTTAACCTTTTCCAAAACTTTTTTCTTTTTAAAAATCCAAATTTTATCATAATTCTCTGAGAAACATAAAAATACAACAATACGCAGAAAGGCAATTAATTATACTTCGATAATTCATATTTTCAGTTCTTCGGATCAATTCAGAGAATTCTTCTTTGCCTATTGCTTTGGCAACTTGAAATCAGCGCATAGTATTTGATTTGAGCATAATCAATTATGCATTCCTTGAACTACCTATTAATAGAATTTGATGAATTAAACTAATTTCTAGTTAACTCCCCACAAATACTAATTTCCAAATCCTTAATCAATTTCTTTTTATCCACTTCATTCGCTAATAAAAACATCAATTTGGTCAAAGCTGCTTCTGTGGTTAAGTCCTTCCCACTTACAACACCAATTTTGCTAAAAAACGAACTCGTTTCGTATTTTCCTTGTTGCACTGAACCAGAACTGCATTGTGTAATATTTAATACAATTCCACCGGCTTCAATATAATGGCCGATTAATTTTCTAAACGCATTGTCGCTCGGAGCATTTCCTGCGCCAAATGTTTCAAGAACAATTGCATCTGTTAACGCACGATCAAACAAACTTTTAAAGGCTTCTACAGGAAAACCAGGATAAATTTTCAATAACCCAACTCGTTGACTCATATTTGGTAAATAAGTCAATTCATTCAATTTCGTGCGGAATAATTTATCATGGTTGTATTCAATATTGATTCCCGCTTTTGCAAGTTCTGAATAATTAGGAGAACTAAATGCTTCAAATTGATTGGCTGAAATTTTCGAACTTCTGTTTCCACGGTACAAAGAATATTCAAAATAAACTGCAACTTCTTGCACAATTGGTTGACCTTGTCCATCTTTATCAGCTGCAATTTCAATAGCTGTGATTAAGTTCTCTTTGCCATCTGTTCGAATGGTTCCAATTGGCAACTGAGAACCTGTGAAAATGACTGGTTTCTTTAATCCTTGTAACATAAAACTCAAGGCAGATGCAGAAAAAGCCATCGTATCTGAACCGTGTAAAATCACAAAACCATCAAATTCCTCATAATTGTCTTTTACCATTTGAGCCATTTGAACCCAGAATAATGGATTCATTTCAGAAGAATCTATTGGTTCTTGAAAACTGAAAGTTGTCAATTCAACATTCAAACGGTGAATTTCTGGAACGTGTTTGTGAATATGGTTGAAATCAAAACTTTTTAACTGTCCAGATTCAGGATCTTTGATCATCCCGATTGTTCCTCCAGTATAAATGATCAGTATTTTTGGTTTTGATGGTGTCATTTCAACTTAATTTAAAAAGTTCTTTCGCATTCGCAGTTGTTGTGTCCGCAATTACTTTCAAGGTGCATTGTTTCACATCTGCTAATTTCTCGGCAATGTGCAACAAATAAGCACTTTCATTTCGCTTACCACGATGCGGTGTTGGCGGTAAATAAGGTGAATCTGTTTCCAAAATCATTTCACTTAAATCAATTTCTTTCAAAACAAGGTCCAATTCTGCTTTTTTATAGGTTAAAACCCCGCCGATTCCGATTTTGAACCCACCATAATTTTGAATTCTTTTTGCTTGTTCAACAGTACCTGTAAAGCAATGAAAAACACCCGTTAAACGTTCATCATTTAATTCATCTACGATTTCAAAAATTTCATCAAATGCTTCTCGCGCATGAATGACAATTGGCAATGACAATTCTTTCGCCCAAGCAATCTGTATTCTAAAAGCTTCCGCTTGTTCATTTTGAAATGTTTTATCCCAATACAAATCCATTCCAATTTCTCCCACAGCATAATTTTTTCGCTCAAACAAATTCTTTCGAATTATTTCCAAGTTCAACTCCCAATTGGCATCCACTGAACCAGGATGCAAACCCATCATAGGCAAACAATTTTGTGGAAATTGTTGACACAAATCATACATCGGTTCGATTGACTCAAGATCAATATTTGGCAACAAAAGGATTTCTACTCCAGCATTGATAGCACGTTCAACAACAGCAGTTCTATCCTCGTCAAATGATGGTGAAAATAAATGCGTATGGGTATCTATGAAAAACATACTAAAAAAGTGAGATGCTCAGTCCAACTTGAAATAAATTCAATTGTGAACTCAATCGATGCGAAAAAAGACCATTTAAATTGTAAGACCCATACAATGACCAATTTCTGATTCCTATGCGCACATGGGCTGAATAAATTAATCTATTTATATCAGTAAAGTCATAACTTTTATGGTAAATTTTTCCATTCTCACCAGTGGAAATTGTTTTAGAAAAGAGGTTCAATTGGTAACCAACTCTTCCGCCGATGTGCACTTTGAAGTGTTTCCAGCCTTTTGTTCGAAATCGAAATTCTAATGGTACAGAAAAGGAATTCCCGCCCAAATAATTTTTATCAAATGTTGAAGTTGAATCTTTTAATTGATAGGTTGTATAGGAATTTGTTGAATCTGTAACAAACAAATTATTGTGTTGAACACGAAATAATGAATGCGTAATACCAGTTCCAAATGAAACAGTATTTCCCTTGGTAATTGGAATATCAAAAATAATATTTGTGTTTAGGCCAATTGAATTCCAATTGTTCTTAAAAGCTTTTTGATCTCCATTCCAAGTGTTATATGTTAAATCAAAAATCAATCGGTCATATTTCGGAACTTTTTCGGGAATAGCAGGTCTAATTCCTGTATTAAACCACATTAAACCAGGTCGAAAACGGGAAATCAAATCTCCTTCACTCGTGTATTGTGCAATTGATTTATTTGCAATCAATAGAATAAATGAAAAAAATAGTACTTTAAGCATGTTCATTTAATTTTTTTTCCCAATTCCATGCATCATTAATAGCGTCGGCAACTGTATATTTTGCTTCCCAATTTAAAAGTTGATTTGCCTTTTCTGCGTTAGCATAAATTTCAATTACATCACCATCTCTGCGATCTGCAAATTGCCAATTCAACTTCAATCCAGCAATTTTTTCAAAAAGATTTATGACTTCCAAAATACTCGTTCCTTTTCCTGTTCCAATATTAACAGCCTCTAAACATTCACCTGACTTATTTTCCAGAAAATGCATTGCTTTTACATGTGCTTCTGCTAAATCACACACATGAATATAATCGCGAATACATGTCCCGTCTTTGGTCGGATAATCATTTCCAAAAACCAATAACTTTTCTTGTTTACCGATTGCCGTCTGTGTTACAAATGGTAATAAATTGTTTGGTTTCCCAATTGGAAATTCACCGATCAAACTGGATGGATGCGCTCCAACCGGATTGAAATAACGTAAATTGATTATTTTAAACGCTTTATTACTGCGCTGAACATCCAATAAAATTTGTTCTCCAATGAACTTCGTATTTCCATAAGGAGAATTTGGTTCACTTTTTGGCGTATTTTCCGATACCTCTTTAAGACCTATAGGTTCGCCATAAACAGTGCAAGAGGAAGAAAAAACAAAGTTATTCACATTATATTTCAAGGCTAATTCGCACACTGATACAAGTCCCATAATATTATTGCGGTAATATTTAAGTGGATCAGCAACAGATTCTCCAACTGCCTTATATGCAGCGAAATGAATAATTCCTTTAAAACTATAACGTTCGAAAAGTTCTTCTAATGCAAATTTATCACACACATCTATTTCATAATAAATGGGATTTTCTCCGATCAATTCAGTTAAATCGTTGATTACCGATTTTTTTGAATTTCTGAAATCATCCACAATAATAGGGTGATATCCAGCTTTCACGAGCTCCACAACAGTATGAGAACCAATATAGCCAGCGCCTCCAGTTATTAATATCGTATTGTCATTTTTCATACAATCCAAAGGTAACATAAATTGAATAATTATTAATCCTAGTACTTTTTGAATTTAGGATTTATTATAAAACGAACCAAATCATAAGTATTTTGTTTATTAGGTATGAAAATATTAATACTAGGTTTATTGCTTATAGGGCTAAGCTCGTCGATGATGATTCAACCGAATTATTCATTGACAATAACAATCACTGGTTTTTCTTCCAATGAAGGGAAAGCATCCATTGCGATATATCGAGTTTCAGATGATTTCCCTGGTGAAAAAACGCAATACAAAGGAAAGATTGTTGCAATCGAGAATAAAAAAGCGATTGTAATTTTTGAAAATCTACCTAAAGCAAAATATGCTGCAGCAGTTTATCATGACAAAAATAAAAATGGAATTTTGGATAAAAATATGTTTGGTGTTCCAACAGAGAAATATGGGTTTTCTAATAATGCACGTGAAACGTTCAGTGCACCATCCTTTGAAAGCGCAGCTGTTAATCTAGACAAAACGAAGTCGATAGCTATTTTTGTGAAATAGATTCACTCAAATTTTTATAATAATTATAGAGCTCTAATTGTGCATGAAATGGCTTCCCGACTGCTTTTCGATAGACATTTTTTAAATCCTTTCGAAATAATCTAGATTTTACACTTCCTCGCCATTGATAATTAAAAATAGTATCAATTTCAGCTTGTAATTCTGAACTCAATATCGGCACAGCAACTTCGATTCGTTTATCTAAATTTCGTTCCATCCAATCTGCACTACTGATGTAATACAACGGTTTTTGATTATTACAAAAAATCATGAAACGCGTATGTTCAAGATATCGATCTACAATACTAATTGCTGTGATATTTTCACTTTGACCTTTAACTCCAGGAATGAGACAACAAATCCCTCTGATGATCATTTCTATTTTAACTCCTGCTTGACTTGCTTCATATAATTTTTCGATCATTTTTCGATCTGTCAAATTATTCAATTTCAATCGAATCAATGAAGGTAAACCATTTTTAGCATTTTTTATTTCTAAATCAATTAATGCTACTATTTTTCTTCTTGCATTGAATGGAGAAACAAGCAATTGTTTAAATAGCCCACGTTCCATATTGTTTTCAAGCAAACGGAATACTTTTTTTACTTCTCTAGAAATAAGTATATTGGAAGTCAATAGTGATAAATCGCCATATATTTCTGCTGTCTTTTCATTAAAATTTCCGGTACCAACATACGTGATTAATTGCTCTTGGCGGTTACTAATTCGAGCAATTTGCATGAGTTTTGAATGGATTTTTAAATCTTGAAGTCCATAAATAACCCTTGCGCCATTTTCTTTTAGCGTATTGGCCCAATAAATATTATTTTCTTCATCAAATCGCGCTTGTAATTCCAAAATAACAGTAACATTTTTACCATTGTAAATAGCCGCCATTAAGGCATTCATCACTTGTGAATTCCTAGCAACTCGATAAACATTAATTTTTATAGAGACAACTTTTGGATCGATAGCCGCTTCACGCAAAAGGTCCACTACATAATCGAATTTCTGATAAGGAAAATGGAGTAAAACATCTTGATTTAGGATTGTTTTTATCAAACTCCGTTTATTTTCAAGAATTGGGTGAGCTAAGGGTTTTTGTTCTTTATATAGAAATTCAGGATGTTCAAACGAAGGAAACTTACTGAAATCTTTAAAATTATGGTACTTTCCTCCTGGAATTGTATTCACACCAAATTTCAAATTCAATGATTTAAGTAAATAGTCCAATAAATCTTTTGGCATCCTTTCATCATATACAAATCGGACTGGCTTCCCTTTTTTACGTTGTTTTAAACTTTTTTCAATTTTATCAAAGAAGGAAACCGAAATATCATCATCCAAATCTAACTCTGCATCTCGTGTGAATTTGAACGTATAGGCTTCAATTGTATCGTAAGGGAAAATTTGAAAAATATTTTTTAAATTCAATCGGATTATATCGTCGAGTAGAATCACAAATTTATCTGAATCCTCCTTCATTCGAAAGAATCTAGGAAATTCAGACGGTATTTGAATTAAAGCAAATTTCACTTTTTGAAAGTCATCTGAAATTATTTTAATTGCCAAATAAATACTTGAATCTTTTAACCTTGGAAAAGGTGTTTTTTTATCTAGTATTATTGGGACAATCGAGTGTTTTAATTCTTGATTAAAATAATTTAATAATTCGTGTAATTGTTTTTCGTCACTAATTGTATCATCAACGTGAAAAATATGTTGGGCGGCCAATTCTTTTTTTAGGCCTAAATATGTTTCTTCAAATTTGATTTGTTGTTTTAGAACTGTTTTTCGAATCTCATTATACAATTCATTTGGAGTGCCATTAAAACCATCAATGCGTTTTTTATTTACACCAATCATTCTTCGAATATTTGCCACACGAACACGAAAGAATTCATCCAAATTGTTTGAATAAATACCTAAAAAATGCATTCTTTCAATTAATGGGACTTTATCATCCATGGCTTCTTGCAGCACTCTTTCATTAAATGCTAGCCAACTCAGTTCACGATTAATCAATTCCATTTAACAAAGTTCATTATTTTAAAAGATAATATATAAATTCTATGTTAATTATTTATGAATAAAAAAGGGCCGCATCAATCGAGCGGCCCAGTTAAGAACATTTGAAATTCTTATATTTTCATTCCTTTTACAACGCGATCTTTACGTTTTGTTTTTTGAAGTTTTTTCAAAACAACCATTAAGTAAGCATTCCCGCTAGTTGAATTAGCATAATATGTTTCATTTCCATATGTCAATTTACCACCTTTTTCTTGCGTCCAGTCGGCAACTAAATAATATTTTCCAGATGATTGATTTGGTCTCACAGCAAAAGAAATGTTTTTACCGACACCTACTTCAAAGCGCAACATCAATTCACCATTTGGTCCAAAGCCATCAAAAACACACTTAGTATTGATTGGAATTATAATTCTGTCGGATTCTTTGTTGGAATTTACAACCAATGAACCATCATCACCAGTTCCTTGATTTCCAGAAGAAGTACTATTTTCAAAAATGATTGTTGCAGAAGTAAAGAATTGAACTTTTCTTAATTGTTTATCAGTATCTAAACTAAATTCATCTCTAATTTCATTTGTATAAGGTACTTTAACCCCACAACTCACAAGTAAAATTCCAACTGTAAATAAAAGTGCGTATTTCATGATTTCTAATTTTTGACAAATATAGTTAAAGCCGAACAAAAACTATGCCTAATAGAAGTTAAAAAGGTATAACGAATTCGTCAAAATAAGCTTTAACTTTACTTTTTTAAAATAATGCAATGAAAATCAAAGTCGACGTATTTACATTTAATCAATTTCAAGAAAACACCTATATTCTAAGTGACGAGGAGAATAACTGCGTTATCATTGATCCAGGGTGTTACGAGAGAAATGAGCAACAGCAATTGATCCAATTTATTTCAGATAATAAACTGACGCCATTAGCTTTGTTGAATACGCATGCACACATTGACCATATTCTGGGAAACGCTTTTGTTCTGCGCAACTTTGAAATTGACCATTATTTACACATTGACGATTTAACAACATTGCGTGCCGTTGAAAGTTATGCCCATGTTTATGGTTTTCAAGGTTATGAAATATCGCCTGAACCGAGTCATATAATTCAAGGAGGAGAAACTTTACAATTTGGAGATATACAATTGAATGTTTTCTTTACACCAGGACATGCGCCAGGACATGTTGTCTTTTATAATGCTGAAAATAAGTTTGTAATCAATGGTGATGTTTTGTTTA
>JBIIWQ010000291.1:0-3167 GCA_044338805.1 Crocinitomicaceae bacterium | reverse complement strand
TAATAAGCTAATTAAGCTTCAACCTCTTCACGAATTGCTTTAATTCCTGGTAATTCAATTCCTTCTAAATATTCAAGCATTGCTCCTCCTCCTGTTGAAACATAACTTACTTTATCAGCCAAGTTGAATAAATTAATTGCAGCTACAGAGTCTCCTCCTCCAATTAATGAAAAAGCTCCTTTTTCAGTTGCCGTTACGATTGCATTTGCAATGTCCTTCGTGCCTTGTTGAAATTTAGACATTTCAAAAACTCCCATCGGACCATTCCATAAAATCAATTTAGAATTTTCAATGATATCAGCACAAGCTTTTGAAGTTTCTGGACCAACATCTAATCCCATCCATCCTGAAGGAATTTCATTAATATTTACAATTTTCGTTTTTGCTTCATTCGAAAATTTATCTGCAATTACTGTATCAGTAGGAATATAAAGATTTACTCCATTTGCTTTTGCTTTTGCTAAAATATCACGTGCCATTTCTAAGTAATCATCTTCTACTAAAGAATTTCCTACTTGTCCACCAACAGCTTTCACAAAAGTGTAAGCCATACCTCCTCCAACGATTAAGTTGTCAACTTTATCTAAAAGTCGCTCGATAATTACAATTTTTGAAGATACTTTTGCTCCACCAACTATTGCTGTCAATGGTTTTTCATTACTATTTAATACTTTATCTACACTTATTATTTCAGCTTCTAATAAGAAACCAAACATTTTATCTTTTGGGAAGAATTTTGCAATTACTGCTGTACTTGCGTGAGCTCTATGCGCCGTTCCAAATGCATCGTTAACATAAACATCACCGTGTTTTGCTAATTGTTCTGCAAAACTTTCTGTACCTGTTGTTTCGTGTTTGTAATAACGTAAATTTTCCAACAATAAAACTTCACCTGCAGGAAGATTTGCACTCATTTCAAATGCTTTCTCTCCAATACAATCTTCTGCAAAAGCAACTGGTTTTCCTACTAATTCGGATACACGTTTTACAATATGACGCAATGAAAATTTATCATCAGAAGCATCTTTTGGTCGTCCTAAATGAGACATTAAAACTACACTTCCTCCATTTTTTAAAATGTGTTGAATTGTAGGCAACGCTGCTCTAATTCTTGTATCATCTGTAACCTCAAGAGTTTTACTATCCAAAGGGACATTGAAATCTACGCGAATTAACGCTCTTTTACCTGTAAAATCGTATGTATGTATATCAGCCATTATTATGAAGTTTTTTGCAAAGATAGTGAATTGTTTGAGTGAATAAAATTATTCTTACACCGAAATAAAATCAAGATAATTACTTCTATCAACTACTTCAAATGTTGAATCTGGATATCCTTTTTGCCAAGCGATTGGAACTTTTGCCTTTCCGCTTTTCGACCATTTGAATTCGAAAGCTTTTAATCCGCCATCCCTTTCTTCAATCCAATCGATTTCTTGTTTAGCGTGGGTTCTCCAAAAATAATTTGAGGTATAATCCATTGTATATTCTTGTTTCTTGATACGTTCCGAAACTAAATAGTTTTCCCATAATTTACCTTGATCATCTCTTAATTCTAACCGATTAAAATTGGATATAATAGCATTTCGGATGCCACTATCAAAAAAATACCATTTTGCTTTTTTAGTTATTTCATTATCTAAATTTCTACTAAATCCAGCCACTCTCTTTATGATAAATACTTTCGATAAAAGATCAAGGTATTTGTCAACTGTGTTTTTACTTATTCCTAATTCATTTCCTATGGATTCAATTGAAATTTCACTTCCTACTCGGTAAGCTATAATTCTAAGCAAAGAAACTATTTTTTCTCTTCGCTGAATTCCTTCATACGCTAATATATCCTTTAATAAATATGAATTTATAATCTCATTTAAATAAGCTGATTTTTCTTGTAATGTTGGTAAAAATTCTAACTCTGGATAAGTGCCGTAGATTAATCGTGTTTCTAAATTTTGAACTGTTTCTAAATAATTTTCCTTCGTCGATAATTCAGTTTGTGAGAAAGGGTATAAATGAAAAGTCATTTTTCTTCCAACCAAGGGTTCTCCAACATTATTATTTAAATCTAAAATAGATGAACCGGTAACTAAAATTTTTAATCCTTCTATTGAATCAACCATCAGTTTTAATTTCGATCCAATATCTGTTATCTCTTGTGCTTCATCAATGACTAAAAATCGAATTTTTCCTAACAAACGTTCGTAATTAACTCGGCTTTTTTCTGCTAAAATATTCAATGTATCCTGGTCGTCTCCATTTAAAATTAAATGCGGTTCATCTACTTGTTTAATAATTGATTCTACCAATTTCGTTTTACCTACTCTTCTCGCTCCTAACAAAACAACCGCTTTATTCGGACGTAAATACTTTAAAATATTGGCTTCGACAGTTCGATGAATGTAACTCATTTAATGATTTTTTAAAATCAAATATAAATAAAATATATTAATTCCGTCAATCATTTGACGAAAATTATATTAATTCCGTCAATCATCTGACGGAAATTATATTAATTCCGTCAATATGAAGTTAAAATCGTCTAAAAAAGGTCAACCAAATGGTTGACCTTTAATTAATTTATATGCAATATAAGGTTTGTCGAGGTGACTGAGTTTTTATCGAAGTCACATTACCACATTCACAATTCTACCTGGAACAACAATCACCTTTTTAGGATCTTTTCCTTCCAAATATTTAAGGGCTTCTGCACTACTCATTACTTCTTTTTCCACTTCTTGAGCAGATAAAGCCAAGGGTAATTGAACTTTAAATCGCATTTTTCCATTGAATGATACAGGATACTCAAAATTTGATTCTACCAATATACTTTCATCTAATTTTGGGAAAGTTGCGAAACTTATGGTTCCTTTATCATTTCCAATTTTCTCCCATAATTCTTCAGCAATGTGAGGCGCATAAGGCGAAAGAAGAATAACCAAATCTTGTAAGATAGAACGATTATTGCATTTTTGCTCCGTTAATTCATTCACACAGATCATAAAGTTGGATACTCCTGTATTGAAAGAAAAACGGTTTAAATCTTCATCCAATTTTTTGATTGTTCTGTGTAATGTTTTCAATGATTCTTTCTCGGGAACATCTGAAGTTAAGATGAAATTTCCTTCTTTATCGTGGAACAATCTCCACAACTTACGCAAGAAATT
>JBIIWQ010000290.1:0-3172 GCA_044338805.1 Crocinitomicaceae bacterium | reverse complement strand
TATTCGCGGTTGAATCAATAAAAGATCTTTTATTTCGAATGTTTGCATTGTTATTTTTTACGCTTTAATTTTTGTTTCAACCAATTTATTATTTGATCACGTTTAGAGGGTTTATCTCCCTCGTAATACCCATACCCATAACCATAACCATAACCATACCCAGATTTTTTTGTAGGTGAAATACCATTTAAAATTACATTCAATTTCTCTAATTGTTTCATTTCAAAAAGTTCTTTCACTCTAAAAGCAAAATTACGTTTTGAATAATGTGATTTAAAAACATAAATTGGAATATCCGCTTCTGTTAAATTTTTGATTCCATCAGATACTAAACCGATAGGTGGGTTATCAATAATAATGACATCATATGTCTTTTTTAATTCTTCTACAATTTCTGTGAATCTATCGCTCAATAATAGCTCCGATGGATTTGGAGGTATTGGGCCAGCAGTAATAAAATCTAAATTTTCCGTAGAAGAATGCTGAATACACTGTTCTATAGCGAATTCATTAATTATCAGACCACTCATTCCAAAAATATTATTTGAATTCAACCCGACATGAATTTTAGGTTTACGCAAGTCAAGATCAAGTAAAATTGTTTTTTTACCTGACATTGCAATTATCGCAGCTAGATTCAAAGCGACAAATGTTTTCCCTTCCCCAGAAATGGAGGACGAAATGGCAATAGTCTTATAATTTGGATGAATATAACTAAGATTTGTTCGAATCTTTCTCATTGATTCTGCCAACATCGATTTAGGAGAATCAGTTACAACAAGTTGAGAATACTCCATGATTGATCTGGTCAGTGGAACACCACCTAAAATAGTTACCTGGCTTGGAAGTAATTTTTTGAGATCATCAATTAAATTAATCTCATTGAACGTCAAATATTTAAATAACATAACAGCCAATCCTAATACAATTCCAAACATAATAAATGTTGTGTAAATCAACTTTTTATTAGGTGAAACGGGAGTAGAATTTACAGTTGGTCTAGATAATATTCTATTATTTGATGAATAACCAGCATCAGAAATCGAATACAAGAATTTTTTTTCTGTTAATAAGGTAAAATATTTTTCATTTAAATCCTGAATATTCTTTAAACGGCTAAATTCCATTTTCTTTTCAGGCAATTCAAAATATTCCCCCTCAAATCCTTGAATTTTAGTGTTTAATTCTTTACTCTTGGTATATAATCTATCTAAAATAACTGATATACTTTTTCGAATGGAATTTAATTTAGCTTGAATTTTTGCGTTAAGTCCTTTGACCTCACTGTTCTCTTCAGTGACTCTAAATAAAAGATCTTCCTTTCGTTCTAATAATTCATGTAACCCCGTTATTTGAGCAGATAAAGATTGTTCATAGCTTTTACCTAACATTTCAGGCAACAAACGATATACATCTAATCTATTTGGCTCTGCTTTAAGTTTATTATTGACAGAACTTAACGATCTTATTTCCTCCTCTATTTCAAACAATTGATCTTGAGATTTTGAAATGTTTTCAGATATTGTGGAACCAATTTCCTCTGGGTCTGGAATATTGGACTTTCGCTGGTAATACATTAAACTGTCTTTAGAATTTTTCAATTCATTTGACAAAGAATCTAATTGCTGTTCAATAAAATATAGAATATTTTCTGAACCTTTTCTTTTAACGTCGTCATCAAAAGTTATAAATGCTTCTGAAACAGCCAATGAAATATCATAACACAATTGCGGATTATTACCTCTAAAAGTTATTTGAATAGTTTTAGCGATTGGGTCTATTGGAGAAACTTGCAATGAAGGTAAATACTTTGCAGCAAAAGATTCAATGCTGTTGAAAATAAAATATAATTCATTTTGCTCAGAATCTTTTTGAAATTCACTTTGATTTGTTGTTTTAACAACCAAATCAAAATGTTGATTTCTTATGTGATCATTTAACTTTCCAGATATTTTATTGCTTTTCCCTTGAAATTGATAAGTCAAATTGACATTAGCACCATCAAAACGAACAAAAATAGGGACATTGATTAAGGAAGAGTCACTTAATATATAGGGCTGAATATTGAAGCTACTTGAGTTATAACGCTCCTCGGTTAATACATTTCCTTTTGAGAACAAGCTGACATTATAATTAATCCGTTTAATAGCTTTTTCAAACAAAAATTGTGACCGCATCAATTCTATTTCAGATGAAATATCATTTTCTTTGGTATTAATATTTTCAACGTTGATTAATTCTTTTGCATTATCATTGTTGTCCAACTGAATAATCATTGATGATTCATAAATTGGGATTGTGTATCGCAAAGAAAAGTATGCTGCCGTTGAAAAAGCAAAAACGAATAAAATTGGCCACCACCAATATCTTTTGACAATCGTCTTTAGAATATCTGAATCATATTCTTTATTTATTATAGCGCTTCCTTTATTCAAAATTAAAGTTTTGAAAAGATTGAGAATATTAAAATTGCACTAGATAAAATGGAAACTATAGGAGCAATTTCCTTCACCACTTCTCTCGCCAATTCTGGATTTGGTTCTATATATATATAATCATTTGCTTGAACGACCATATCAACATACTTCAAACCATCCAACGTTGAGAGGTCAATGTCATAAATTTTCCTAATACCGTTTTCCTTTCGCATTAATTTGATTGTATTTGCCTTACCTCTTTCCGTAATTCCTCCAGCAGCAGCAATTGCTTCCATTAAAGTAGTATTAGAATTTGTCAACAAAATTACCATTGCATTACTCCCATTTCCAGGAAAAACAACAACCCGTTGATTGGTTATTTTAACTTGAACAAATGGCTCTTGGTATTCTTTTGAGAAAAGTTTTTGAAGGGTGTCTTCAAATTGTGGAATGGTTAACCCAGAAACAGGCACTTCGCCTAAAATAGGTAATTCAACCTTTCCGGTTTTTCTAACGATATATTCTGAACTATTTGTTCCACCCAGCCCAGCTCCAATTCCGCTTAATGCTTCAATAATTTTTGTTCCATTATTGGTAGATAAAGAAAAAGTCAATTTGTCATCAACGGAAATCTGATAATCTGCCATAGGAGTCATTGGAATTGAATCAGAATGTGCATGCTCTCCTTTAGGAGCTTTAAACATGATGTTGTTATTAATTCCACATTGTTGAAACAAGACTCCAACTGTGATAAA
>JBIIWQ010000288.1:0-3192 GCA_044338805.1 Crocinitomicaceae bacterium | reverse complement strand
CGCAGCTGCGAATTTCAATTGACGACGAACACCACCAACAGCAACAATAATTGTAAAGAAAATGATTCCTAAAATCACCCAAATCCATCCCATTGAAGATTCTTCTTCAGTTGCTAATGGATCTGCAACTGCTGTTCCGTCTGCACCCGCCGCTCCTCCAGCGCCCGCAGCACCAGGTTCAGGCTGAGAATCAACCCAATCCATTATTGCATCAACATCTTCCTTTTTCAATTCAGGGAATACAGACATGGCTGTTGGAGACCAAGTCGAAACAGTTTGAGCATAAGGATCCGTTGCGGCAGCATTTTGCCAATTGTTTACCCATTGATAGATAGAACCTTCTTTGGCTCCTCCGTCAGTCCATTTCTGGCGCACTTGGAATAATTTTGGCCCTGTACCATTTTTATGTGGCTGGTGACAGCTGGCACATTTCGCTTTGAAAAGTGCATCACCTTGAGCTTGAGCTGTGAATGTTCCCGCTAAAAACACTAGGGTTAAAGCGCTGAAACACCAATTTCTTAAGTATATAAACATCTGACTACTAGATATTTTCATGTAAAAAACTATAAGTCTACCGTCAAAAAAACACTGTTTGACGGGAGCAAAATTAGAAGAATCGCACTATTTCATGACAGTTTTATGACAAAATAAATACGATAAAGCTTAATTTAAATTCATTCTAAATAAGCAAATTTTGGTAATCTCTGATTTGTACTTTGTTAACAGCTTTTTTAACATTTAAAAACATCAATATTTTCTTTGGTATATCTATTGCTTGACTAACTTCATTACCTTTACCTAATAAAATTATATTTTATGAAAAAGTATATTTCACTCTTTGGGTTCCTTTTTTTAACATTTGCAGTCCTATGTCAGGAAGGGAAAGTTGAAATAATAAAAGATGCAAGAATTGATGGACTTGTAAAAAAACAAGGGGCAATAATTCCGCCTGCCACTTCGCCTCAAATTCCAGGGTATAGAGTTCAATTATTTTTTGATTCAGACAGAAAAGCGATTGATGAAGCAAGAAGTAAATTCATAGCGGCTTATCCCAAAATAGATTCTTATGTTCTGTTCAACGCGCCAAATTATGTTTTGAAAGTTGGTGATTTTAGAACACTTTTAGAGGCCGAAAGAATTAAAGACAGTTTTGTACAATTATTTCCTACGTCTTTTATTGTGAAAGAGTTAATCAACTTGCCTCGGATAGATCAAGAGTGAGATATAATTGAATTAGCCGCAGCATGTCCAGAAGACACACATCCTTGAATTAAATAACCTCCCGTTGGAGCGTCCCAATCTAACATTTCACCTATACAATACCCTTTTGTCAATTTTTTTAATTGAAATGAATCATTAATTGAATTCATGTTAATTCCTCCTATTGTTGAAATAACCTCTTCAATCGGACGTAAATTGGTAACATTCAATTCAAACTTTTTAATCGTTTCAGAGAGAATACGCTTATTTTGAAAGTCTACTTTATTCAAGGATAGTTTCAACCAAGCGATAACAACTTTGGGTAATTTTAAATCTCGCAACCCTTCGCTCGAATTTCTTGCATTAAGTAATTTTTGCTCAATTGATTCGATATTCATTGTGGGTTTAAAATCAATATAAATTGAATGTCCATTTCTAAAATAAGGATTGATTGCATAAACTGGGGGGCCTTCAATTCCATATTCAGTAATTACGAGCTCTCCAAATTTTTCATGATTATCACTAAATACTTTGCAATTTTTGATTGATTTTCCAGCAAATTCCTTCAATGATTCATGGCTTGTAAGTTCAAAGCCGCTGTTACTCGATTCAAATTTTGCGCATTCAATTCCCTTTTCAACGAACATATTGAGCCAGTTCCCGTCAGAGCCAGTTATTGACCAAGAATTACCACCAAGTGCAAAAACATAATAGTCAAATTTATACGCGTTTATCATTCCCTTTGATTCAAAAAATAATTCATCTTCATTAAAATCATTTAGTAGATGTTCCATTTTAAAGGTTGCTCCTAAATGAATCAAATATTCTTGCCATGCCTTTAAAACCTCAATCGGCTTAATTCCTTTCAAAGGAAAAATTTTCCCAGAACTACCTATAAAAGTTTCAATACCAATCTTTGAAAGAAAATTTCTAAAATCATTATTGTCAAAAGAAACAACAGCTTTTTTAATTATTTCGCTGTTGTAACGATTTAAAAACATACTTATTTCCTCATCGTTTGTCAAATTAAACCCACCATTCCCTGCCACTAAAAATTTTCTCGCTGGCGTTTTTTTTTGATCAAAAAACACAACTTTAAAATCGTTTTCAAGTAAAATTGTGCCAGCCATTAAAGCAGCAGGACCCGTACCTACAATTCCGACACTTTTCATTTTCATATTTCAAAACTACAGATATTACAAGTACTAATTCACATGAACTTCCAATTATAAATCAAATTACACTTCTGTTTAGACATCTGTATTGATATATTTGCAACATGAACGAAAAATTCGGAAAGGAATATAAACTTTGTAGTCAAAAAGTAATACAATCCATCTTTGATGCTAAGAAAAGTGTTAAAGCGTATCCTTTTCTCATTCATTACTCTTTATTGCCATTGACTAGTGAAGCATCTTTTCAAATAACAGTTTCCGCTCCAAAACGTAATTTTAAAAAAGCACACGATAGAAATCGAATAAAACGGTTGATGCGTGAAGCAATTCGAAAGAATAAATTAATTTTAGAACCGTTTTTGTTAGAGAGTAATAAACAAGTGGCATTATTTATGATTTATACGGCGCGAGAAGAAATTCCGTATGATGTACTTTTCAAAAAAACAACGTTATTATTTTCACAGCTTATTAAAGAATTATCCAATGAAATATCTAATTAAGTCATTAAACACAACCATTTTAACCATCGGATTCACTTTTTTCCTTCTTTTTGGAGCAAAAAGTCAGTCAAATGGATTTGAGGTAATCAAAAACATGGAGTTGATGGATCAAATCTATCAACACCTTGAAATGTATTATGTTGATGAGCCACAAACAGGGAAATTATCAAAAGTTGGGATTGATGCAATGCTAAAGGAGTTAGATCCTTACACTGTTTATTATCATGAATCAAACATTGAAGATTACCGTTTGATGACAACAGGTCAATATGGTGGAATTGGAGCTCTGATTAGAAAAATTGGCGAGTTTACTTTTA
>JBIIWQ010000286.1:0-3203 GCA_044338805.1 Crocinitomicaceae bacterium | reverse complement strand
AGCTACAGCAAAAGCATCCGCATATCCTAATCCTTTGATTTGATCCCTCACCTCAATTACTTTCTTACTGTTGTTGAAATAACCAGCCATGTAACGAGTGACACCATTGTTCAATTTTTCACCAGATACTGGATTGAATTCTTTGAATAAATCTTGAGGAATAGGCTTAGCAAATGCACCAACTTGAACACGGTAAACTAAACCAGTAGGATTTTTAACGTCAACAGGAATTGGTTTTGCAGCAGAATACGTATTTGTTCCTTCAGCCTTAATTTCCAAACCATTCGCTGGAAGTGGCACCAACGCAGCAATGACAGCCAATCGTTTGATTGGTAAAATTCCTCTTTCCACAAGATTTTGCATTTTCATTGCTTCTTCTGTATTCGCTGGCAAAGCTTCCTTTGCAATTTGTTGTTTCACTTTTAACTCACTTAGAAGCGTTTGCTTATCCGCTTCCATTTGTTTAATTCTTTCAATATTCAATTGAAGTTTTGATTGGTTTTCTTCTGTCGAAACCTCCAATGAATTTTTAACTAATTCTTTCGTATTCGATTTTTCTTCATTCAATTGAGCTTCTAAATTAGCAATTTGTTTTTCAACTTCCAATGCTAGTTTTGCCTTCTCTTCATAATTCTTGTATTCCTCTGATGCAGCAATCTCTTGTTCCTCAACATAAGAAATTGTGTTTTTCAACGCTTTTGGATCTGTAGTCGGTTCGAATTTATCTTGTTGCGCAATGCGTGAATCAATCATTGCTAATTGCTGTTGCACAATCATTCTCTCCTGAATCTTTTCTTTTCTTTGTTCTTTTAAAGCAATTAATTTATTTCCTTTTGCCTCTGAAATTTCATAATCCAATTCCTTGATTATTCGCGTAAGTTCCCCAATCTGAATAGAGTAATAGCGTTTCTTTTCTTCTAAAGCAACTTGCGTTTCCAAAGTAGAAATGTTATTTTTCTCTTCTAACTGTTGCATTTTATTTTCAACAATTGCCTCCTTCAGAATTTCATTCCCACTATTCTCTTTTAGTAAAGCAGTATTCAACAAGTAATTCTTTTCTTCTACACTTTTCGTTTCTTGTGCTTCCTTAACGATGCTTTGAACTTCTTTTGACAAAGATTCTTGTTGCGCAATGGCCGTTTCAGAAGTTAATTTTGTTTCAGTATTTAATGTCGAACCAGCTTTCAATTCCTTGGTTTGCGCTTCAATTACTTTTTCTTTGTTTGCAATCTCAGTTGTAATCAATTTATTTTCTTGCGTCGTTTGCGCTTTTTGAACTTGATTTATTTCTTTTTGAATGACTTGCTTTTCTTTTTGTGTCAATTCCGGATTCGTTAAATCACTTTGTAATTTATTCTCCTTTTGAATCAATTCATTCAATTTTGGGTCATTGAAACTGTTTTGCTGATTCGTTGGATCTTCATTGGCAATTTTCTCTAATTCACCAATCGATATTTTCCATTCGCGACGTCTCGCTTGCACTTGTGTTAATTCTTCTTTCAACCAACTTACTTCTTCTTTTAATCCTTCATTTTTAGAATCATTTTCTAATTCATTTGATTTTTCAACTATTTGATTTAAAAGTGCTTTTTCGTAATTCGCTAAAATAACATCTTGTTGTTTTAATTCCGAAATTGTTGCAAATTCATCAGTCATCACGTTGTTATTCCCTTGCAATAAATCTTCTCTCAAATTAGTTACAAATGCTTTTTGTTTGACATCATTCTCAACCAAATCAACATTTCCAGCTCTATAATTCGCCTCGTTTTCTTTGCTTTGATTCAACTCTTTCGTAAGAATCTCATTTTCTATACGCAATTGAGGATTATCCTTTTTGGCTAAAACCTTATCGTTTACTGCAATTTGAGCCGCAATTCTTTCTTGGTGAATAACTTCTCTTTCAGCTAAATCAGAATCCTTTGTTGCTGAAGATGATGCTTTTAATTTTTCAATATCCGAAATATAGTTTACATCAGCTTTCGAAATGTTTTCAGTTGCTTTGATTTGCGCATTGAACCCCGCATTTCGTACGGTTAATTCAGAAATCGCCGCTTGCTGACTAACAATCAATTCCTGAATTGCGGCTATTTTCTGCTGCAACTGCTCATCATTTGAATTTTTATCAAGTTGTTTCTTTAGGCTTTTTTCTTCTAATTGAAGTTTTGATAATAATTCGTTTTCTAATTTGATTTGTTCTATAATTTTCTTGGACTCCTCCATTTTAGAATTCGCCAATATTTCTTTTCTAGAGGAATAATCAGGCAAAACATCTCTCAGAATTTTATCCTTGATTTCTGAATTATCTGTCAATTCATTTGAACGATTTAATGTGTTTTTGTTTACAGAAATCAATTGCTCCGTTTCAAGTTCTATAGCTTCTAAAATAGCTAGTTCTTTTTTCAAAGAGTTGTCATTTGGAGTTTGGACCAATCGCTCTTCAATTCTAATTTTGTCAATTGTTACTTTATCAATGAATTCATTTTCTAACTTCAATAATTGTTGCGCTTTTTCTTTGTTTGTTAAATCGCTATTCTCTTCAATGCTTTCTTTTTCTGATAAATAAGCTGGATCTATTTCAATTATTTTATTCGATTTTTCTTGAGTTGAAACTGTTGTTCCAGAAGTTAAATTACTTTTTTGTTCATTTAAGTTTTCAATTGATGCTTGTAAATCTGTCCTAATTGCTCCTAACTTTTTTCTATTATCTATTTTTTCTTGATCATCTGGATTATTTATAAGTGCTTCTTCAAGTGAGAACAACTCATTATTTACTTTTGATAAAAGGGTGATTTCTTCTGTTAAAAGTTTTTGAATTCTTTCTGATTCTTCAATTTTGAGCTTATTTATTGCTTCAACATTTTGAAAATATGATGGGTCCAATTTATTGATAACTGCATTTTTAACTTCACTGCTGACACTTCCGTTAATAGTATTTTGATCAATTTGCTTTTGACGATTTCCGATGTTATTTTCTAATTCTAAACTGAGTGCATTTAATATCTCCTTCTCTTTTTTCAATTCAGAAGAAGTTGGATCTTCCATCAATTCATTTTCTACATTTTCAAGCTGATCGTATACTTTTCCTAATAATTTTTGATCCAACAACTGAATTTCCTCCAATTTTTCTAAATCCGTTTTATCACTTTTTTCAATTGAATTAAGTTCACTGAAATAATCCACATTCAATTGATTTACAGCATCCT
>JBIIWQ010000284.1:0-3225 GCA_044338805.1 Crocinitomicaceae bacterium | reverse complement strand
TAATTTTCATATTTTACGTACATCTGATCTTCAAATTCAAGCATACGATAAAGAAATTGCGCAATCTAAAATTGATATAGATACTTATTTATCAAAAATGGCAATGAACGTTGATGAAACAAATGCAACTTTATTAACGGATGCAGGAGCAATCTCATCAGGAAAGGCAATATTTGATGTCAATTGTGTTGTATGTCATAATCCAAAAGGTGAAGGTAATATTGGACCTAATTTAACTGACGATGCTTGGATTTATGGACCAGATGTGAAAGATTTATTTAAAACCTTGAAATATGGAACACCGAATGGTATGCCTGAACATGCTTCTAAATTGAATCCTATACAAATTCAACAAGTAGCTTCGTTTGTTCTTTCTTTGCCTTTAACAGATGGAAAAGAACCTCAAGGAAAAATATACAAGAAATAAAATAATTGATAAAACAAAAAACAAATACGTTTACCTTTCTTCTATTCACTGACTATTTAACACAATTTCAAGATAAACAATTTATACCCCATGAGCGACGACGAAGAAGGCTTTAGAGATAGGATAGCAACAGTTAATGAGAAAGGAAAACGTGTTTGGATTTTCCCAAAAAAACCAGTTGGTCCATTTTACAATAAACGTAAAATTGTTAGTTATATCTTATTATTAGCACTTTTCGTTGCACCACATATAAAAGTTGGAGGGCATCAATTATTGCTTTTCAATATTATTGAACGAAAATTCATCTTATTTGGAAAGGTTTTCTGGCCACAAGACATGTACTTATTTGCCTTGACGATAATCGTCGGGGTAATTTTCATCATTCTTTTTACCATTATTTATGGAAGGTTTTTTTGCGGATGGCTCTGTCCACAAACGATTTTCATGGAAATGGTATTTCGTAGGATTGAATATTGGATTGAAGGTGATTGGACATATCAAAAAAAATTAGATGCTTCACCTTGGAACCGCGAAAAAATCTTTAAACGAATTGCTAAGCATTCAGTATTTTGGATTATTTCATTCTTAATTGCAAATACCTTCTTTGCATATATAATTGGAGCGGATGAATTATACAGGATTCAAACAGATCCAATCGGTGAACATTTCTCAGGATTTATTTCTATTGCCATATTTACAACTGTTTTCTATTTAGTATTTGCTCGTTTAAGAGAACAAGTTTGCACTACAATATGTCCATATGGTAGACTTCAAGGAGTTCTTTTAGATCCAAATTCGATGGTTGTAGCTTACGATAATGTCAGAGGGGAAAATAGAGCAAAATTTAAAAAAGATGAAGATCGAAAAGCAGCTGAAAAAGGAGACTGTATTGATTGTGGTCAATGTATAAACGTATGCCCAACTGGAATTGACATAAGAAATGGTACTCAATTAGAATGTATCAATTGTACTGCTTGTATTGATGCATGCGACCATATTATGGAGTCCGTCGGTATAGAAAAGGGATTGATTCGAATTGTTTCGGAGAATGGAATAAAAAATAGAACAACTTTCCAATGGACAAAACGAGTTAAAGCATATACAGTATTGCTCGTGGCCATGTTTGCTGTATTAGTTGTCTTGCTTGTAACGAGAAAGGATTTTGAGACTTACATAATGCGTCAGAGAGGAACAACTTTCCAAATGACAACAGATGGAAAGGTAAGTAACATTTTTGAAATCAATTTGATCAATAAAACGAGTAATACCTATAACATTCAACTTCAAGTTGAGAACAATGACGGAGAAATTGAAATGGTCATTCAAGAATTAATTTTGAAGAAAGAAAACTTTTTAAAGGAACGATTTATTATTAAACTACCTCTGTCTTCAATTAAAAACGGCAAAAAAATCATCCATGTAAAGGTTCTAGGTAATGGTAAAGAAATTGAAACTGTGAAAACAAAATTCATCGGTCCAAGTCTTTAAAAAATAGTAATAAGAAAAATAAAAAATATGAACTGGGGAAAAGGAATAGTTATCGCAATGGCACTTTTTATTGGCTTTATAACATTTTTAGTTATCAGTCTAGTTTCTCATACAATTGACTTAGAAAGTGAAGATTATTATACACGAGAAATCAATTACGAACAAGAAATTACTGCTATGGAAAATGGCAATAAATTAAGTGCTAAAATTGAAATCCTGTCTCAAGCAGAATTTGTAGTGGTTAAATTACCAGAAAAAGAAAACCTATCTAAAATTCAAGTAATTTTTATTCGACCTGATAATAAAAAGTTAGATAAATCATACTTGATTTCTGGAACGAAATCGTATTTAATACCAAAAACTGACTTGACAAAAGGAACATACAACGTTGAAGTTCGATTTATAAACAATTCTACAACTTGTTTACAGAAAGAAACGATTATTATTTAATAGTTGCTAAATACGTAGTTGCTAATTGCGAGTGATTAGTTTCAAGTTAAATTAAGAAAACAACAAGTTGTTTTGGTTCAAAAACTAGCAATTTGCAAGAAAAATTATACATTATGGAAACATTATTAATAACTGGTCTTATCTTAGGAATTACCTCCAATTTGCATTGCATTGGAATGTGCGGTCCAATTGCTATGGCGATACCAGTAAATAGAAAATCTAATTGGACAATTTTAAGTGGAATTCTTCAATATAATTTTGGACGAATTTTAACCTATGCATTATTAGGTGCTCTTGTTGGAAGCATTGGAATCACTGTTCAAACATTCGGGTTTCTGCAATGGTTGAGTATTATTTCAGGAGCATTTCTAATTCTTTTCGCTTGGAGAAAATGGATTTCTGCTAAAATCGATGCTAAATTGCCACAATTAGGAATTCAAACTGTCGTAAGCAAAGGTCTTGGAACTGTAATTGCTTCACATTCTCCTTTTAAAATAGTGCTTTTGGGTACATTAAACGGCTTATTGCCATGCGGAATGGTATATGTAGCGATGATGAATGCTTTACTCGGAGGTAGTTTGCTAAACAGCTCATTAGCAATGGTAGCTTTTGGAATTGGGACATTACCATCCATGATTGCAGTTGGTTTTGCAGCAAATAGAATTAACCCTGCAATGAGAAAAAAAATGAATAAAGCTGTTCCTATTTTACTCTCTCTAGTTGGTACGTTAATCATCTTGCGCGGAATGAATTTAGACATTCCTTATATCAGTCCAAAAGTTTCAATAACAAAAACTGAAAAGAAAAAAGCTCCTGAAGTTGAAATGAGTTGCTGTCACAAGACAAAATAGTAAATTGGT
>JBIIWQ010000039.1:0-11309 GCA_044338805.1 Crocinitomicaceae bacterium | reverse complement strand
AATTCATTGTGTACAGGTCATATTTATTACCATGGCAATGAAGAACAAAAGAAAAAGTATTTACCAAAATTAGCAACAGGAGAATTTATTGGTGCATGGGGATTGACGGAACCAAATACAGGTTCTGATGCAATGCGAATGAAAACCGTTGCAAAAAAGGATGGAGATCATTGGGTGATTAATGGAGCTAAAAGCTGGATTACTCATGGCCTTTCAGGTGATGTGGCTGTTGTTTTAGTAAGAACAGGTGAATTACTTGATAGTAATGGAATTACTGCGTTTATCATAGAAAAAGGAACACCTGGTTTTTCAGCAGTGAAAATTGGTGATAAGTTTGGAGTTAGAGCAAGTGAAACAGCTGAATTGATTTTTGACAATGTACGTGTGCACGAGAATCAAGTAATTGGTGAAGTTGGACAAGGATTTAAGCAAGCAATGCAAATATTGGATGGGGGAAGAATCTCTATCGCAGCCTTAAGTTGTGGTGTAGCAAGAGGAGCTTACGAATCAGCTGTTAAATATTCAAAAGAAAGAGAACAGTTTGGTCAACCAATTTCAAACTTCCAAGCTATAGCGTTTAAATTAGCTGATATGGCAACGGAAGTTGAAGCTGCAGAATTATTGACTTTCCAAGCTGCTGATTTAAAAAACAGAAAGCAAAACTTAACGAAACAAGGTGCTTTTGCTAAGTATTTCGCAAGTGAAGTTGCAGTTAAATGTGGAAATGAAGCAATGCAAATTATGGGTGGTTATGGATACACAAAAGAATACCCAGCAGAGAAGTTTTTGCGCGACGCACGTTTAATGACAATTGGTGAAGGAACATCGGAAATACAAAAAGTTGTTATTTCTAGAGAAATTTTAAAATAATTAGTGTGAATAAATATTTTATATATATATTTGCAACCCAATAAAGAAAAATTTAATATTCAAAATATGTTAATTATCCCGGTAAAAGAAGGCGAAAACATTGAAAGAGCTCTTAAAAAGTACAAGAAGAAATATGACAAGACGAATGTCATGAAAGAATTACGTCGTCGTAAAGAGTTTGTAAAACCATCGATTATTAATCGTCAGGGAAATATTAAAGCAGCTTATATTCAAAGATTACGTTCTGCAGAAATGTAGTAACTTTTTTTTAAAAAATACGTTAAGGAGCCTATGGCTCCTTTTTTTGTGCTCGAAAAATTCATAAACTACCTTCAGGTTGAAAAGCGTTACTCAGATCATACAGTAATTGCTTACAATAAGGATGTTCTGCAATTCATAGAATTTTCAGAAATAACCAACATCGAAGAATTTAAAGAAATTCGTTCAAACTTGATTCGATCTTGGATAGTGAGCCTTATTGAAAACCTCATAGAGAACAAATCTGTAAATAGAAAACTGTCATCACTTCGAACTTTTTTTAAATGGCTAAAAAAAGAACAGTATATTGAATTAAATCCATTACTTAAAATTTCTGGTCCAAAACAAGTGAAACGACTTCCTTCGTTTGCAAAAGAATCTGAATTGTCTGTCGAAAAAACGGAACAGTATTTTAGCCAAGATTTCGATGGAATTAGAGATAGGCTAATCGTAGAGTTTTTTTATCAAACAGGAATTCGTTTAAGTGAATTAATCAATCTAAAAGATAAGGATATTCAAGCCCAAAGTATAAAAGTATTAGGTAAACGCAATAAAGAAAGAATAATTCCTATTTCAAATGGTTTATTTGATTTGGTTAATGAATATAGAAAAGCGAAGAAAGAATTATCTCTTAGTTCAGATGTTTTTTTTGTGTTAATTAATGGTAATAATCTATATCCTAAATTTGTTTATAGGAAAATAAATATATACCTTGGTAATGCAACAAGTTTGGATAAATGTAGTCCACATGTGTTAAGACATACTTTCGCTACTCATATGTTGAATAATGGAGCTGGATTAGAAACATTAAAAGACATTTTAGGCCATGCGAATTTATCAGCAACACAGATATATACCCATAACTCATTTGCAAAGCTTACCAATATTTATTCACAAGCCCATCCCAGGGGGCGTAAAACTAATTAGTCATGGAAGTACAAGTGCATGCAATTCATTTCACAGCAGATCAGAAGTTAATTGATTTCATCGAAGAAAAAGTAAGTAAACTTGAACTTTTTTTTGATAATATTATCGCTTGCGAAGTTTATTTGAAGCTCGATAAAAGTCAAGAAAAAGAGAATAAAATTTCTGAAGTAAAGTTGTTGATACCTGGAAAGACGTTAATTGCAAAAAAACAATGTAAATCTTTTGAAGAGGCAACTGACTTGGTTGTGGAAGCTCTAAGAAAACAGGTGAAAAAGCACAAAGAAAAAGTTGTGTAAATTCTAAATAATCAATAAGATAGGAGTGAGATTTTGATCGCTCCTATTTTTTTTTGAAAAAAAATACAAAAATGTATTGTTATCACGGAATTCTTTCCTAGATTTGCAGACCCAAAAAGGGAGAAACACTTTAATTAGTTCTTTCAATTATTGAAAATACCAACAATGCGCCGATGTAGCTCAGCTGGCTAGAGCAGCTGATTTGTAATCAGCAGGTCGGGGGTTCGAGTCCCTCTATCGGCTCAAAAGTGTTGGGGAGATACTCAAGTGGCTAACGAGGACAGACTGTAAATCTGTTGGGCAACCTTCGAAGGTTCGAATCCTTCTCTCCCCACAGATAATTTTTTAAGCGGGAGTAGCTCAGTTGGTAGAGCGTCAGCCTTCCAAGCTGAGGGTCGCGAGTTCGAGTCTCGTCTCCCGCTCAATTTTTGAAAGAAGAAGCCGGTGTAGCTCAGGGGTAGAGTGCTTCCTTGGTAAGGAAGAGGTCACGAGTTCAATTCTCGTCATTGGCTCTGAAAGATTTGTTTCACTCAAACATGGGTGAAATTTTGTATATTATAAAAGTTTGATTTTTTATTAACTAAGTAACAAATATAACAATGGCTAAGGAAAATTTTGATCGTTCCAAACCACACGTGAATATCGGGACTATTGGTCACGTAGATCACGGTAAAACTACATTAACAGCAGCAATCTCTAGCGTATTAGCGTCTAAAGGATTGGCTAAAATGAGAGATTTCTCTTCTATCGACAATGCGCCGGAAGAAAAAGAACGTGGTATTACAATTAATACTTCACATATTGAGTATGAAACTCTTAACCGTCACTATGCGCACGTTGACTGTCCAGGTCACGCGGATTACGTAAAGAACATGGTTACTGGAGCTGCTCAAATGGATGGAGCTATTATTGTTGTTGCTGCAACTGATGGCCCAATGCCACAAACTCGTGAGCATATCCTTCTTGGTCGCCAAGTAGGTGTTCCTCGTTTAGTTGTATTCATGAATAAAGTGGATATGGTAGATGACGAAGAGTTATTAGAATTAGTTGAAATGGAAATTCGCGAATTGCTTTCTTTCTACAACTATGACGGTGACAACGCTCCAGTTATTCAAGGATCTGCATTAGGTGCATTGAATGGTGAGCCACAATGGGTTGCGAAAATTGACGAATTAATGGATGCAGTTGATACGTATATCGAATTGCCACCACGTGAGGTTGATAAGCCTTTCTTGATGCCAGTTGAAGATGTATTTACAATTACTGGTCGTGGAACTGTTGCTACAGGTCGTATCGAAACAGGTGTAATTAACTCTGGAGAAGGTGTTGATATCCTTGGAATGGGAGACGTTAAATTGGCTTCAGTTGTTACTGGAGTTGAGATGTTCCGTAAGATCCTTGACAGAGGTGAAGCTGGTGACAACGTTGGTCTTTTATTACGTGGTATTGATAAATCTCAAATTAAGCGTGGAATGGTAATCTGTAAACCAGGTTCAACTACTCCTCATACTGAGTTTAAAGCTGAAATCTACGTTTTGAAAAAAGAAGAAGGTGGACGTCACACTCCATTTCATAACAAATATCGCCCACAATTTTATTTCCGTACAACAGATGTTACTGGTGAGATTTTCTTAACAGACGGACGTGAAATGGTTATGCCAGGTGATAACGTAACTATTACTGTAAAATTGATCGTTCCAGTTGCAATGGATAAAGGATTACGTTTCGCTATCCGTGAAGGTGGTAGAACTGTTGGTGCTGGTCAGGTGACTGAAATAGTTGCTTAATTTTAAGCAAAAAATAATTATAAAAGGGGAGTTCGCTCCCCTTTTTATACGGGTGTAGCTCAGCTGGTAGAGTAGTGGTTTCCAAAACCATTGGTCGTGGGTTCGATCCCTACCGCCCGTGCAAAAACAAAGAAAGTGTCAAAAATAAAAGAATATTTTAGCGAAACAGTAACCGAAATGGTTCACAACGTTTCCTGGCCAACTTGGAAAGAATTGCAAAGCAATACAATTATTGTTATGGTAGCTTCTGTTATTATATCACTACTTATTTTTGTAATGGATTTCGGCTTCGGTATTACAGGAGATTCTAAATCTGTTTGGAAAGGTGCTATGGGGTTTTTATACGGAATGTTTTAATTAGTGCTTCATGGGAGAGATTAAAAAACGTTGGTACGTAGTTAGAGCTGTAAGTGGTAAAGAAAAAAAAGTGAAAGAATATTTGGACCTTGAAATTACTCGATTAAAATTGAATGATTTCGTTGACCAAGTATTAATTCCAACTGAAAAAGTATTTCAAATAAGAAATGGAAAAAAAGTAAGTAAAGAAAAAGCTTATTTACCTGGTTATGTTCTTATTGAAGCTGCTTTAGTTGGAGAAGTTCCTCACGTAATAAAAAGCATTCCAAATGTAATTGGATTTTTGGGCACTGTTAAAGGTGGCGAACCTGTTCCAATGCGTTTATCTGAAGTTAATCGAATACTTGGAAAAGTTGACGAATTATCTGCTTCAGAAGAAGAAATGAGAATTCCATTTATTATTGGTGAATCAGTTAAAGTAATTGATGGTCCATTTAATAATTTCAGTGGTGTTGTTGATGAAATCAACGAAGACAAGAAGAAACTGAAAGTAATGGTTAAAATATTTGGTAGAAAGAACTTGCTTGAGCTTAGCTACATGCAAGTAGAAAAAGAAGTTTAATTTTTTATAAACCGTAGAAGTGAGGAAAGCGATTAAAGCTTCCCGTAAGTACTCATGCTTGACTACATAATTTTAATTACAAATGGCTAAAGAAGTAGCAGCGTTGATCAAATTACAGATCAAAGGTGGTGCAGCCAATCCAGCTCCTCCAGTTGGTCCCGCACTTGGTGCAAAAGGGGTCAATATTATGGAATTTTGCAAGCAGTTTAATGCTCGTACGCAAGATCGTCCTGGTAAGGTTGTTCCCGTAGTTATCACCGTTTATGGTGATAAATCATTTGATTTTGTATTAAAAACTCCACCGGCAGCAGTTCAGATTATTGAACACACGAAGATCAAAAAAGGATCATCAGAATCTAACAAATTGAAAGTTGGATCGATATCTTGGGATCAAGTACGTTTAATTGCTGAAGATAAATTACCGGATCTTAATTGTTATACAGTAGATGCTGCCATGTCAATGGTTGCTGGTACAGCAAGAAGTATGGGAGTTGTAGTAAAAGGTGGTGTAGCACCTAAATCCAAATAATTGTTTTTGTTATGGGAAGAGTATCTAAAAAAAGAAAAGAGATTTTAGCGAAATTTGATTTGGCTAAGTCTTACTCCTTGACAGAAGCATGTGATTTGGTGAAGAGTGTTTCAACAACCAAATTCGATGCCTCTGTTGATATCTGTGTTCGTTTAGGGGTTGATCCTCGTAAAGCGAATCAAATGGTTAGAGGAACTGTGGCTTTGCCTCATGGGACTGGAAAAGATGTGCGCGTATTAGTTTTGTGTACACCTGATAAAGAAGCTGAAGCAAAAGCATCAGGAGCTGATCATGTTGGTCTTGACGATTACATTGAAAAAATCAAAGGTGGATGGACTGATATCGATGTCATTATTACAATGCCTTCTGTAATGGGTAAAGTTGGTGCTTTAGGTCGTATATTAGGACCTAGAGGCTTAATGCCAAATCCAAAAACAGGGACAGTAACAATGGAAGTTGGTAAAGCAGTTGAAGAAGTGAAAGCTGGTAAAATTGATTTCAAAGTTGATAAATATGGTATTATCCATTCATCAGTTGGAAAAGTTAGTTTTGAAGGTGGAAAAATTCGCGAGAATTCTTTCGAATTAATCCAATCACTGATCAAATTAAAACCATCTGCAGCGAAAGGAACATACATCAAGAGTATTTACATGAGTTCGACAATGAGCCCTGGTATCCAAATTGATGCTAAATCTGTTGTTGCTTAAAAATTACTAAAATGACAAGAGAAGAAAAAGCAAAATACATAGATGTGTTGGCAGCAGAATTAAATGATGCAAACATATTCTATTTAGCAGATACAGCAGACTTGACAGTTGAAGTAGTTAATAACCTTCGTAGAAGATGTTTCCAATCGAATATCAAAATGCGTGTTGTGAAAAACACTTTGCTTGAAAAAGCAATGGATCGCATTTCTGATAAAGATTTCGGAGATTTGAGAAGTACTCTTGCAGGTGCTACCTCAATCATGTTTAGCGAAGTAGGTAATGTTCCTGCAAAATTAATTCAAGAATTCCGTAAAAAGAATGCTAAACCAATACTTAAAGGTGCTTATATAGACCAAGCAGTTTTTGTTGGAGATGACCAACTTGACATGCTAGTTGCACTTAAGAGCAAGGAAGAATTAATTGGAGAAATTATCGGATTACTTCAAAGTCCAATTAAGAATGTTGTTTCTGGACTTAACGGTGCTGGTGGTAAAATCGCTGGTATCTTAAAAACGCTCGAAGCACGAGCATAATTATTTATTTATTATTGAATCTTTTTAAATTAAATTATAATGGCTGATTTAAAGCAAATCGCGGAAACGCTAGTAAACCTAACGGTTAAAGAAGTAAATGAGTTAGCAACTATCCTTAAGGATGAGTATGGCATCGAGCCTGCTGCTGCTGCACCAGTTATGATGGCTGCCGGAGGTGGTGGTGGCGCTGAAGCTGCTGCAGAACAAACAGAATTCGATGTGATATTGAAAGCTGGTGGACCTAACAAACTTGCAGTTGTAAAACTTGTAAAAGAATTAACTGGTAACGGTTTGAAAGAATCTAAAGACCTAGTTGATGGAGCTCCAACAACATTAAAAGAAGGAATTGCAAAAGACGAAGCAATCGCTCTACAAAAAGCTTTAGAAGAAGCTGGAGCAGAAGTTGAAGTTAAGTAATTATCTACTTCATTTACAGGTAAGGCACTGCTATTTTAGCTAGTGCCTTGTCCTGTTTTATTGCGTTTAACGCATTTTTTTAAGTCCACTTACATAAACAAAAACGTTTGGCATTGGCAACAACAAACAATATTTCGACAAGAATTAATTTTGCTTCAGGCAAAAGTCAGTTTGATTATCCTGATTTTCTAGATATTCAATTAAAATCCTTCCAGGAGTTTTTCCAATTGGAAACAACACCGGAAAACAGAGAAAGTGAAGGATTGTATAAAGTTTTTAGTGAGAACTTCCCAATTACAGATACGAGAAATCAATTTGTATTGGAGTTTTTAGATTACTTTATCGATCCACCAAGATATACTATTGAAGAGTGTATTGAAAGAGGATTAACTTATAGTGTTCCCCTTAAAGCAAAATTGAAATTATATTGTACAGATCCTGAACATGAGGATTTTGAAACAATCGTTCAAGATGTTTATTTGGGCACTATTCCATACATGACTCCAAAAGGTTCTTTTGTTGTTAATGGAGCAGAGCGAGTTATCGTATCTCAATTACACAGATCTCCAGGTGTGTTTTTCGGTCAAAGCCGACATGCAAATGGTACTAAATTATACTCTGCTAGAGTAATTCCTTTCAAGGGTTCTTGGATTGAATTTGCTACAGATATTAATAGTGTGATGTATGCGTATATTGATCGTAAGAAAAAATTGCCAGTTACAACTCTTTTCCGAGCAATCGGTTATGAGAGTGATAAAGATATTTTAGAGATTTTCGGTCTTGCTGATGAAGTGAAAGTTTCTAAAGCAAACTTGAAAAAAATCGTTGGAAGAAAATTAGCTGCGCGTGTATTGAAATCTTGGATTGAAGATTTCGTAGATGAAGATACAGGTGAAGTTGTTTCTATTGAAAGAAATGAAGTTCTTTTAGATCGTGAAACGATTGTGGAAGATCATCATATTGATCTAATTGTAGATTCAGGGGTAAAAAATATCATCTTGCATAAAGAAGATGTTAATAGTGCTGATTTTACTATTATATATAATACATTGCAAAAAGATACATCAAATTCAGAGAAAGAAGCGGTTGAGCATATTTACCGTCAATTACGTAATGCTGAACCACCTGATTATGAGACAGCAAAGAATGTATTTGAAAAATTATTCTTCTCGGATACAAGATATGATTTAGGTGAAGTAGGTCGTTTCCGTTTGAATAAGAAATTGAAGATTGATGAATCTGAAAAATCTCGTGTTTTAACGAAAAACGATATAATTAGTATCATTAAATATCTAATTGAATTAATAAATTCAAAAGCAGATGTCGATGATATTGACCACTTATCTAATAGACGTGTAAGAACAGTAGGTGAACAATTGTATTCTCAATTTGGAGTTGGATTGGCAAGAATGGCTAGAACAATTCGTGAACGTATGAATGTTCGTGACAACGAAGTCTTTACACCAATTGACTTGATTAATGCTAAAACGTTATCATCTGTAATCAATTCGTTCTTTGGAACAAACCAGTTATCTCAGTTCATGGATCAAACGAATCCATTATCTGAAGTAACACACAAGCGCCGTTTATCGGCTCTAGGACCTGGTGGACTTTCAAGAGAAAGAGCAGGATTTGAGGTGCGTGACGTTCACTATACTCATTATGGTCGTCTATGTACGATTGAAACACCAGAAGGACCAAACATTGGTTTGATTTCTTCTTTGTGTGTTTTTGCAAAGGTCAACAAACTTGGATTTATTGAAACTCCTTATAGAAAAGTTGAAAATGGAAAGGTTGCCCTAACGGTTGAACCTGTTTATTTAACAGCTGAAGAGGAGGATGAAAAAATCATTGCACAAGCAAATGCAATCATTGATGCAAAAGGTACTTTCTTAACTGAATTCGTAAAAGCTAGATATGAAGGAGATTTCCCTGTAGTTCAGCCATCGAATTTACATCTTATGGATGTAGGAGCTAACCAAATTGCGTCTATTGCAGCATCTTCTATTCCATTCTTGGAGCATGATGATGCCAATCGTGCCTTGATGGGATCTAACATGCAACGTCAAGCTGTACCTCTATTGAAGCCAGCTTCTCCAATTGTTGGAACTGGAATTGAACGTTTAGTAGCGCGTGATTCACGTGTATTAATTAACGCTGAAGGACCAGGTGTTGTTGAATATGTTGATGCAAATGAAATTGTAATTCGTTACGATTGGACAAAAGAGGATAAATTAGTGAGCTTCGATAGTGAAGTTTCTCATTACCCTTTAATTAAGTTCCGTAAAACGAATCAAGGTACGTGTATCAATTTGAAACCAATCGTTAAGAAAGGCGATAGAGTTGAAAAAGGACAAGTACTTTGTGAAGGTTTTGCAACACAACAAGGTGAATTAGCACTTGGACAAAACTTGAAAGTGGCATTCATGCCTTGGAAAGGTTATAACTTCGAGGATGCTATTGTTATTTCAGAAAGAGTTGTTAGAGATGATATCTTTACATCTATTCATATTGATGAGTATACGTTAGAAGTGCGTGATACAAAACGTGGAATGGAAGAATTAACTTCAGATATTCCTAACGTATCAGAAGAAGCGACTAAAGATCTTGATGAAAATGGATTGATTCGTATTGGTGCTGAAATTAAAGAAGGAGATATTTTAATAGGAAAAATCACTCCGAAAGGAGAGACTGACCCATCTCCTGAAGAAAAATTATTACGTGCGATTTTTGGTGATAAAGCAGGTGATGTGAAAGATGCATCATTGAAAGCTGGTCCATCATTAAGAGGTGTAGTAATCGAGAAAAAATTATTCTCTAGAGCAGTAAAAGATAGAAAATCTAAAGCACACGATAAACCGGTATTAGAAAGTTTAGATTCTGATTTTGATAAAGATTTCGCTGGATTGAAAGATCAATTAGTAGATAAATTATTGAATATTTTAGGTGAACAAAAATCAAATGGTGTTTTTAATAATTTCAAAGAAGAAATCATTAAAAAAGGAACAAAGTTCAACCAAAAGAATTTATTCGCTATTGAATATGCTATTGTTAATCCTACAAATTGGACAAGTGATAACAATATGAACCTAATGGTTGGTAGAGTTATTCATAACTTCAATATCAAGGCAAATGACTTATTAGGAACTTATAAGAGAAAGAAATTCCATATTTCAGTTGGAGATGAACTTCCAGCAGGAATTATCAAAATGGCTAAAGTTTATGTCGCTAAAAAACGTAAGTTAAAAGTTGGTGATAAAATGGCTGGACGTCACGGAAATAAAGGTATTGTTGCGAACATCGTTCGTTTAGAAGACATGCCTTTCTTGGAAGATGGAACACCAGTTGATATCGTTTTGAATCCACTTGGAGTGCCTTCTCGTATGAACCTTGGTCAAATTTATGAAACTGTTCTTGGATGGGCTGGTCAAAATTTGGGTGTGAAATTCGCTACTCCGATTTTTGATGGTGCTAAACCTGAAGAGATCAATGAATGGTCTGATAAAGCTGGTGTACCAAGATCTGGTAAAACATATTTATATGATGGAGGAACGGGAGATCGTTTTCATCAAACAGCTACAGTTGGTGTGATTTACATGCTGAAATTATCGCACATGGTTGATGATAAGATGCATGCACGTTCTATCGGACCGTACTCATTAATTACGCAACAACCTCTTGGTGGTAAAGCTCAGTTTGGTGGTCAGCGTTTTGGTGAGATGGAGGTTTGGGCACTTGAAGCATTTGGTGCAGCAAACATATTACAAGAAATCTTAACCGTGAAATCGGATGATGTTATGGGTCGTGCAAAAGCATACGAAGCGATTGTTAAAGGAGATAATATTCCAGAACCTGGAATTCCTGAATCGTTCAACGTATTGTTGCATGAACTTAGAGGCCTTTGCCTTAACATATCATTAGATTAATTGTCAAGTTGTTGAATTAAGAAAAGAAGCAAAACATGGCTTACAGAAAAGAAACACCGAAAAAACAAAGTAGCTTCAATAAAATTACGATTTCATTGGCATCGCCTGAAATCATTCTTGAGCAATCAAGTGGAGAAGTA
>JBIIWQ010000282.1:0-3270 GCA_044338805.1 Crocinitomicaceae bacterium | reverse complement strand
TGACATCTAAAAACAAGGGTAAATCTAAGAAAACTAATTCTTCGGTATGTACTTTGGAAATTAAAAAAGAAGCCATTTTGATGTATTTTCAAAATGATTTGAAACCAAGAACTTCACAAGAAATTGTTGCCAATAGATCAGCTGCTTATAAGATAGCATTATAAATAATCGCATATTAAAACACCCGAAAGACTGCTTTAGCAGTCTTTTTTGTTTATGATAGAAAAATTAGAATATTTCAAATATACCCCTCAGACTAATACAATTATAGACTCTGAAGACCCTGCAAATAACTCTGAGATAATACCAGACCAAAAAAAAGGATATAAAATTCAAGTTCGTAGCCGTATGGTTTATAAATTTGAACTTTTCTATTATACTGATATTATTTTTGTAAAATTCTACCCTTCCATCCTTGAACGTTCGGCTGACAAATACAGTAGATCGAATATAGGTCTTACCTTAACAGAAATCAGAAAATTGCTGAATACTTGCTGTAAAATTGTGCATCTAGAGATGAATAAAAAAGAAAATGAAGATAAAATTTATGCATTCATTGGCCAATGGTACTCTAAAGACAATCAGCTTAAGAGGTTTTATACTGTAAGATATTCTATTTATCTAAAACAAACTGCTAATGTTTTTTTTGAGGATATTTATCATCACAATTGGTTTGAAACACTAAACTTATATTGTCTTTCTAAAGCGAAATATGAAATGCACTCTAAAAAGGTGTCTGACTTGCTTCATTATTTAGCAGCAAGTCCAAGTTTATTAATGAGTTTTTTAACAGAAGAAGGAAAAAACAGACTGATTAATGAATTTCCTGACACGTTGATAGATTAAGAAAAGGAATCTAGACTTAACCACAGAAGCAGCTTTAACCAAATTGATGTTTTTGTTAGAAAATGAAAAGGACAAACAAAAGTTGGTTAAGGAACTCGAAGTAAGCATTTGCGGAGAGTTGACGGAAGTTTAAAATGTACTAATTTTTCTTATTTGTGAGAAATTACACGCATAAACCTTTAATATACTAGATTTTTCTAAATTCTTGCAGCCTTAAATAGAATGAAATTATTGTCCGTTTTGGTTTTTATAGCTTCAATTTCTATAATAATACTTTCTATATCGAGAAAATATTTTAATAGTTTATGCTGCATATAATTCCACTTTTGATCGCTCAATTTCTTCAATTAAAACTTTATTCCGCAAAGATTTTTTAGTAACTAAATCAATTTTTCTTCCCATTAAAGCTTCTAATTTCTCTAAGAATGAAAAGTAATTATCTGCATAGTCCAATAAGTAAAGATCATCTGAAAATTGCACCAAAAAATCAATGTCACTTTCTTCGTTCATTGATTCTTTTGCAGCCGAACCAAATAATGCAATTGAAGATACGCGATGCATTTTGCTCAAAGCAATTATTTGATCAATTTTATCTTCTATTATTTTTATCATTTCAAGTCAAATATACAAAATATGATTATTATATAGAATAAAAGGAAAAGGCGCCAACCAAAGGTAGGTGCTTGCTTTAGTTCGGAGAGAGGGGGATTATTTTCATGAACCCCAAAGCGAGGAACCTTGGACAATAATAAACAGATGAATCTATTTCTTACAGTTTTGTATATTCAATAATTAAGTTTCTTAATCTTTGATTTTCAAGAAACAAACTAACGTTTTTTCACCAACTTCCAATTCTATTCAGGTGTAAGTCTAATTGATTATTATCACATTATTCATTAACACCCGTCACCAAAACTGCACCCGTATCTCAATAATTTTGAAACGTTAATCTTAATTATTAATTAAAACTAAACATTATGAAAAAGATAACTACTTCAATTTTTATGATGCTGATAGCTGGTGCGTCCGGTTTATATGCACAATGTTACGACGAGGTCGAGTATGTCCCGTCGAAAAATCTCGGGGGAACCGACTTAATAATGATTACGAATGGTGCTCCAAGACGGAGTGTGGCTCAAACCTATCATTATTCTGGTTCAGGAGCAATCTCCAGTGTTAAAGTGTACGGTGATAATCCTCACCATCACAATGTTACGGTTAGAGTTGGAATCTATAATGTTGATGTCAATAATCGACCAACAAGTATGATTGCGCAAACAACAGCTGTTTGGAATCCATGGTTAAGTAGTACTACCGCAAACTTTCCAAATACTCCCGTTACACAGAACTTTGCTCTTGTAGTTGAATACTATGATAGCTCCCCAATGTATATTAAACATACTGGGAATGATGGACTAGGGGAAGATTTGGCTTCTTATCGTGTAACAGGAACCAGTAACTGGTACAGCTTGGGGACAGGAGGAAATTTATATATAGAACCTTTTATTACAAACAATAATAACGCGAATTTTACAGCAAATACTGTTTGTATTCCAACAGGTGGGTCAGTTGCTTTTACTGATCATTCTGAATTCACGAAATCAAGAATGTTTAACCTAATTACGGAGCCAGGTTATTCAGGAGGTGCAACACTTTATTCTTGGAATTTTGGAGGATTAGGAACTTCAACACAACAGAACCCATCATTTACTTTTAATACACCAGGTGTTCATACGGTTACGTTGACTACTACGATTGATGATTGGAATGGCGCAATGTGTCAAGACACATACACAATGCAAGTATCTGTAGGCTTGGCTGTTAATGGCGTTGGAACAGACATAACATGCCATGGAACTGAAGATGGTGAAATTGACCTTACCGGTACATTTGGTGCCGTACCTTATACGTATAGCATTGGTGGATCATACCAAGCTGGAACAAATTTTAGTGGTTTAGATGCGGGAACATATACTGTTACAGTGAAAGATGCAATTGGTTGCACAGTTTCAGGTAGTACTTCTGTTGTCTTGACAGAACCAAATCAAATGAATGTTAATTTACCAATAATCACAACGTTAGCAACTTGCGGAAATGCGGATGGTGCTTTTGTAGCTATTGCGACTGGTGGTAATGGGACAATCTCTTATAGTATTGACAATGCAAATTACCAAGTAAATGGTTCATTCACTGGACTTGTTGCTGATGCTTACACATTGTACTTGATGGACAGTGATCAAGGTTGTATTGATAGCACAACAACTGTTTCGGTTAACAATACAACATCACCTTCATTATCGTTAGTTCAGTACATAACTATTGCGTGTCATGGAAATTCAGATGGTTCAATAACAGTTATTGGTTCTGGAGGAACAGGAGCACTTCAGTATTCAATTGATGGTGGTGAAACATGGCAAGTATCAG
>JBIIWQ010000283.1:0-3270 GCA_044338805.1 Crocinitomicaceae bacterium | reverse complement strand
ATCGCTTTTCTCCCTGCAAATGTTGCCATTTCAAGAGCAAACTTTCCAGAATCTCCTTGATTAGCTGAAGTAAATATGTTTCGCTTATGTGAGATCAAACGTTGACCATAATCTAACATGCGCAATTCTTCCAAGGGATTTATTCCAATATGACTATCAGTCCCAATACTCCAAGAACCTCCCTCCTTTTGAAAATCAATCAAAGGAAACAATCCATCTCCCAAATTCCCTTCTGTACTTGGACACAAAACAACATTTGCACCGCTTTTCGCTATGCCAACAGTTTCTAATTTTGATAAATGCGTTGCATGTACTAAGTGAAATCTATCATTCATTTGAATATTATCCAACAACCATTCTACCGGTCTTTTTCCTAAATAACTTATCGAATCTTCAATTTCTTTTAATTGTTCTGAAACGTGAATGTGAAAAGGAATATCTTGTGGTCCCGATTTTGCAATTTCAGCAACATCAATTGGTTCAACTCCTCTCAAAGAATGAATTCCAATCCCGATGTTTGCTCCTTCATAATAAGAACACGCTTGTCTACTGCTATCCAACAAACGCAAATAACTATCGATATCAGGAGAAATAAACCGTTTTTGACGGTCGTTTGGTGCTTGTCCAAATCCACCTTTTTGGTAAAAAATCGGGACAAGTGTAATATTGATTCCAGCCGTTTTAGCTGCTGAAATCATGCGAGAACCCATTTCTGCAAGATTCGCATAGGGATGACCATTTTTATCGTGGTGAACATAATGAAACTCAGCCACATTTGAATATCCATGACGCACCATTTCACTATAAAGCATGGTTGCAATCGCTTCCATCTGGTCAGGATTCACACTTAATGCCAGTTTATACATTGCTTCTCTCCACGACCAAAAATCATCAGAGACAGCAGAAACAGCAGAAACTTCATGAACTTCAGCCAAACCAGCCATTGCATATTGAAAAGCATGTGAATGCGCATTTTGAAAACCAGGAAGTGCATAACCATTTAATTGAATAGCAGAATTATCAACAAAATCATTCGTAATAGCGGTAATTATTCCATGATCATCAACACTTACAATTGCATTTTCAATCCAGCCATGTTGCTGCAAGAGAGACTTAAAAGCGTATTTTTTCATTTTTAATTTTTCTTCAATTCAGCTAATACCTTAATCAATGCTTCAAATGTAGGTTTTAATACCGCACGAACATGCAACATGCGATCAAACGACAATTCAACTTCTTTGTCATTCATGTATAAGTTCTTATTCATTTCTAATTGAAGAGCGTGAATATTATTTTCAGGTTTACCAAAATATCGTGTAATATGCCCTCCTTTAAATGGTGCGTTATGAGAAATTTCATAATTCCCTTTCTTCAAATAAGACAATGCAGTTTCTATAATTAATGGATCGGCTGTTTTCTCATCGTTATCCCCTAGTATCATATTAGGAAATGGAGCTTTTTGAATCGTTGGCACATTTTCTCTAATTGAATGAGCATCCCACAAAAGCACTTTCCCAAACGCTTCTTTTCTCGCAGTTAAAAGTTCTTCAATTTTCTTATAATAAGGCCAATAGTAAGCATCAAGACGACGATTTACTTCATTTTGATTTGGAATTTTATCTTCTGAAACATAAATATCGTTTCCAAAAAAATCTGTAGAAGGAGTTAGTCCAGTAATAATTCTACCATCGTTATACAAAGGTTTACTTTCGGGATCACGGTTTAAGTCAATGACCCAACGGCTATATTTCGCATGAATAATGGTGATTCCATATTCAGATGCAAAATCGTATAAATTATGAACAAACCAATCAGTATCTTCTGGATGCTTTGCCATAGATTCATTGTAATTTCCTTTTATTTCTTCTGGAAATTCAGTTCCACAATGAGGAACACTTATGATAATTGGAACCAATTTAGCTTTTGGCTCTATGATAACGAAAGGAGAATTCATAAGTCAATATTTGTATTGTAAGTTATAAATCATTTTGAAACACATAGGAACATAGGTCACATAGGTAAAATGATAATTCATAATTACCTCCCCATTCGGTAGGTGCAGCCTGCGGCAGTCATAATTCATATAATCACCATTTCCAATTTAATTCGTCTTGAACAGATACGCCAATTCGAGAAAACTCCGATATTAAATCTATCGAAGGACCAAGCTCTCTTTTTGGTATAATGAATGACATTCCAGTAGAAATTTTAATATAAAAATGATTAGGTGTTTCGCTTACATATTCAATTTCCGATAGTTTGACTTTTCCTTCAGCTACTTTATCTATTGAGCGAATAAAATCTTTGGTTATTTCTAATTCGGCAATTTGACCAAACCGTTTTGAATAATTTCGGCCTATGAAACTTGCATAGTGCTTTTTATAGCGCCACCTAAAGTATTTTGGATAGAAAACCCCAATCACCAATGCCAAGACAGTGAAATAAACAGCCAAATAATAAGTCTGACTTAAATAAGAAAAAATAGCCATAATAGAAAAAGCAATTGGCAATAAAATCCAACTTCGTAGTTTTCTTTTTTGAATAATGATGTCTTTGGAAGCCGTGTACAATTGAAATTCTAAAAAATCTTCTGCTTCTATTTTGTATTGAAATTTCATTCTTATATTTTATCTTGAACTATTTTTTAGAACTGTCAAAACTAACAATTAAATAATTCATGAGAAATTTCAAACATAGTAAAAATTGAAAAGTCAAGTAGAATATTAATTTAATGAAAGTGAAAATTACTCACCTTGAAAATCAATACCATATAATTTCCAAACACCGTCAAATAGTTTGAACATCAATACCCAATTTATATGAATCAACTATTAAAAATTAATCTTACTTTATTTTGAAAGATTCTCTGTTCTATCAGTTTTATTGATCTTTTTTTGAAGCGTTTTTATTCCAATTGTTGGGTCTTCCATTTTTTTTAAATCATCTAAAACAGAAGAACTATTTTGTTTCATGAATTCTTTCAAAATTGAATTGTAAAAATCATTTTTATCTTCCATTAAATTTTTCAATTCAAATTCTTTATCATCTCTATTCAGTAACATGAGATTAATGAAATCCTCTGCTACAGCTAAACGCATAGAATTCAGTAAAATATCGTTGTATTTACTAACTAATTCTTTGATTTTTTGCTGCTGCTGTGATGTCATGTAGAAAGTTAAAGAAACAAATTTAGACAAAAAATAGATAGTAAAATTTGAAAAAATAGCTGTTTTAAAATTATTAATCTGAACCCTTCTTTTCCTTTTCATG
>JBIIWQ010000281.1:0-3279 GCA_044338805.1 Crocinitomicaceae bacterium | reverse complement strand
TCCGCAACTAAATTGTCATTTTATCCAAATTGGAAGTTATAGGCTTTACAGAGTCGAATTTTCAGAAGTATTAATTAAAAAAATAATTTAAAACCAAATCATCATGTTAGACTATTACAAAATACAAGAAATATTCGGTGCTCCTTTGAACACAGTTGTTAGACCAAATGTCCCATTCAGACTTAAACCATGGCATGTTGTCGCTGTCTTAGTTGGCGGATATATCGTTGTTAAAGGCATCAAGGCAATTAGTAAGGATTATCATCTATACGTGGCTCCTAAATTCAAAAAGGAATCTGATTTAGATTAAACTACCTAAAGTGACCATTTCAAAAAGGAAATAGAATTTGAATGTTAATATTCACGTAAAAATGTTAATTAGTAAGTCCCACTAACTGTTGCTATAACATAAGCACCAGAAGAGGTGTTAGTTGCTATGACCGTTCCATCTTTGATTATTTTAACAATAACGGTTCCTGAACCATTTTGGTTTTGTGCCGATATATAAAGAAATCGTGGGTTGTCATTTACTTGTGTCCAAGTATATTGCCATCCAGAACCAACATTGGTATATTGTGCCGTGCCACTAGGAGCAGCCTCTATTGTCAAATCGTAATTATTTGCAGTTCCTGTTACTTCATAAGCGTATTTATGGGTAACGTCTTTTGCACAACTTGTCAAAACAATTAATATTGTTGTAAAAAATAATATTTTTTTCATAATTCTATTTTTAATTTTCATCAAAGGTGCCCGTCATTATTGACAATTAAGGTCAAAATTTAAAGCGGCATAAAAATAGTTTGACAACTTAGGTCAAAAGTTTGCAGTTGTGCGTCTAAATAGTATTATTTGCAGAAAATAAAGTAAATGTTGAATCAGCATAAAATACTTCGTGTCCTGCAATTCATTTCCTTTTTGGAGCAAGAACCTTCAAAAACGGTCGTTCAGTTAGCCTCTTTACTGGATACCACAGAAAGAACAGTTTACCGTTATTTGGATCTTGTGAAAGAATGTGGATTTGATGTTCAGCGTGATAAAATCAACCGCTTTTTTATCGTCAATGACCGCAGTAATGGAATTCGATTCACTCCAGAAGAAGCAGATTATTTGAAGCAATTGGTTTTGACAAACGGACGAAAAAGTAAGTTAAAGGATGCTGTCTTAAGTAAGATTTATCTTTCGTCGGATGCGACAATTGTTGCTGGTCATTTAATCAACGCCAAGAATGGTAAAATTGTTGAAAGGCTATCCAATGCAATTGCAAGTATGGAACAGGTTATTTTGAAAAAATACCAATCAATCAATTCTGAAACAATTTCAGATAGGGTGGTTGAACCTTTTGGATTTACGGATAACTACTGCACGGTGATGGCTTTTGAACCTGCATCGTTTAAGAATAAAACGTACAATATCGATCGGATTGCTTCTGTTGAATTTAATAATCAAAAATCCCATTTTGAAAGTGAATACGAACAGCAAATTTTAGATGCATTTGGTTTCGCTTTTTCTGGTGATAAACATCCAGTTTATTTAGAACTCCCATTAAAACAGTATTTGCTTCTCAAGAACGATTTTCCTATGACAACTCCTCACTTCAAATTCAATGCTAAAAAAGAGGTGTATGAACTAAATATTGAAGTCAATGATTTGGCTCCAGTAGAGCGATTTTTGAGAGGAATGGTGGAGATTTAAAATTTAATAATTGAAAAAAGTAGTGCGTTTTTTTATAGTATCTTTAAGCGATTCTCACCTGCAAAACTGATTGTTTCATGGTAATACATAACGAAGATTCAAGAGTTAAAATACCTGCTATTCTGCACATAATGACTTTAGGCTATTCGTTCCTATCGTTAAAAAGTCAGAAGTGGGAGGAATCAACGAATATTTTCACGGATTTATCTATAATAATTCACACGGAACCCCAAGAAATACTTATCTTGGGAGACTTAAACTATTTACAGTAACTATTTCAACTTTTCAATGGCAGCAGAACAAAAAGCTAAACTCGAACAACAACTTTGGAACATCGCAAATACTCTTCGTTCCAATATGGATGCAGATGATTTTAGAGATTACATATTGGGATTTATTTTCTATAAGTACCTCAGTACAAAAATGGATTTGTATGCCAACGAAATTCTAAAACCAGACGGTTTAACCTTTAAAGAATTAGAAGGACACAAGCAAGAAACAGAGTATATGGAAGCAGTGAAAGATGCTGCCTTGGATAAATTAGGATTCTTCTTGAAACCATCTGAATTGTTCTCTGAATTAGCACATCGCGGGACTTCGACTGGCTCGGTCACCACTGCAGGCAAAAGAGACAATTTCATACTAGGTGATTTAGCGAAAGTGTTAACCAACATTGAGCAAAGTACCATGGGTTCTGAAAGCGAAGAAGATTTTGGGAATTTGTTTGCGGATTTAGATTTAACAAGCCATAAATTAGGGAAATCTGAAGCAGATAAAAATGAATTGATTGTAAAAGTATTGGTTCATTTAGATGAAATTGATTTCGATATTGAAAATACAGAAAGCGATGTTCTTGGTGATGCTTACGAATATTTAATTGGACAATTTGCCAGTGGAGCAGGGAAGAAAGCAGGTGAGTTTTACACGCCACAGCAAGTAAGCAGTGTTTTGGCGCAATTGGTTACAGTTGGAAAAGACCAACTGAAAAGTGTGTACGATCCAACGTGTGGTTCTGGTTCTTTGCTCTTGCGCGTTGCAAAAGAAGTGAAAGATGTAAGTGCATTTTACGGACAAGAAAAGAATCCTACGACGTATAACTTGTGCCGAATGAACATGATTATGCACGATGTGCATTACAAACGCTTTGATATTAAAAACGAAGACACCTTAGAACGACCGCAGCACATTGACCAACGTTTTGAAGCAATTGTTGCCAACCCTCCTTTTTCTGCGCAATGGAGCGCAAGCCCTTTGTTTATGAGTGACGACCGTTTTTCTGCTTATGGTAAATTAGCGCCAAGCAGTAAAGCCGATTTCGCATTTGTACAACATATGGTTCACCAATTAGCGGACAATGGAACTATGGCAATTGTATTGCCGCACGGTGTTTTGTTTAGAGGAGGAGCAGAAGGACACATCCGTGAATACTTGATAAAAGACAAGAATTACCTCGATGCGGTTATTGGTTTACCAGCCAATATCTTCTACGGAACAAGTATCCCAACGTGTATTTTAGTATTAAAAAAGGATAGAAATAAGGATGCTGAGCGCAGTCGAAGCGTATTGTTTATAGATGCCAGCCAACAT
>JBIIWQ010000303.1:0-2931 GCA_044338805.1 Crocinitomicaceae bacterium | reverse complement strand
TGAATATTTCGTTAGAAAGAGCTGTGGATTATCTTAAGGATAAGGGAATTGCCATTGATGCAAATCCAAACGCAAAAATTTCAGATAAGGAATTCAGTATTCTTCAAAACCAATTTGCAGGCGACAAAGGGAACAAAGAGGCTTCGAAAGAAGTTGGCGAAGAGAAAAGAAAAGAAAAAGAAGCTCTGCGCATCGAAAGAGAAAAAGAAATTGAAGACAAACGCAAAGTAGATGAGGATCGCCAAAGACAACAACAAGAAGTTATCAAAGCGAGAGCTGTTGTTTCTGCACCGAAGCAAGTGGGGACATTGGATTTAAATCCGAAAAAAGCCGCTCCTGCTCCTGTTAAAACTGAAGTTCTAGTTGAAGCTAAAGCAGATGTTGCAAAACCTGTTCCAGCTAAAATTGTTGAAAAAAATGCTGAATTTAAAGAAAAAAAGGTTGTTGAAGCTCCAAAAGCAAAAATAGCCTCTACTCAAAAAGAAGCCCCTATTACAGAAGTAAAAATACCAAAAGAAGCTGTTGAAACTCCGATTGAAGATTTTACTACCCAATACCAAAAATTATCTGGCGCAACATTGACAGGTCAAGTAATTGATTTATCTCAATTCAATAAACCAAAAAAGAAAAAAGAAGATCTTAAAATCACACCAAATAAGCCCGTAGTGCCAGGTTCTACAGGTGCTAATAACGCTAACAAAAACAAAAGAAAAAGGATTATTACTAAGCCAGGTGCTCCAAGACCACCTGCAGTTCCTGGAGTTCCGGGCGCGCCAAATCCTAATAAAATAACTCCTAATGCTGGAGGTGCTGGTGGAGGTTTTAATGCTAACAGAAGTGCAAGACCTGGATTCGTAAAAGGAGCTAGACCTGCAATTGTTGCCAAAGTTGAGCCTACAGAGGAAGAAGTTAAAAATCAAATCCGTGAAACTTTAGAAAAACTTCAAGGGAAAGGTGGTAAATCTAAAGCGGCAAAATACAGAAGAGATAAAAGAGATACGCACCGTCAAAAATCTGACGATGAGCAAAGAGCTATTGATGAAGGAAGTAAAACTATAAAAGTTACCGAATTTGTTACTGTTGGTGAAATTGCAATAATGATGGATGTGCCAATTACAAAGGTGATTGGAACATGTATGTCACTTGGAATCATGGTTACGATGAATCAACGTCTCGATGCAGAGACATTGACAATAGTTGCCGATGAATTTGGATATGAAGTAGAATTTATAACCGTTGATATCGAAGAAGCAATTCAAGTTGTTGCCGACAAAGAAGAAGATTTAGTGTTCAGAGCTCCAATTGTAACCGTAATGGGTCACGTCGACCACGGTAAAACTTCTTTATTGGATTATATCCGTAAAGAAAATGTTATCGCCGGAGAATCTGGAGGAATTACCCAACATATTGGTGCCTACGGAGTAACGCTAGATGACGGACAAAAAATAGCCTTTTTAGATACACCAGGTCACGAGGCATTTACTGCAATGCGTGCCCGTGGAGCTCAAGTTACCGATATTGCAATTATTGTAATCGCAGCGGATGACGATATCATGCCACAAACTAAAGAAGCAATTTCTCACGCTCAAGCAGCGGGAGTTCCAATTATATTTGCAATCAATAAAATTGATAAGCCAAATGCGAATGTTGAGAAAATAAAAGAAAAATTAGCAGGTATGAATTTACTTGTTGAGGATTGGGGTGGAAAAATTCAATCACATGATATTTCTGCAAAAGTAGGAACAGGTGTGAAAGAATTATTAGAAAAAGTTTTGCTTGAAGCAGAAATATTAGACTTAAAATCCAATCCAAATAAAGCCGCGCAGGGAACTGTTGTTGAAGCATTCTTAGACAAAGGTAAAGGATATGTTTCTACTATATTAGTACAACACGGAACTTTGAAAGTTGGAGATTATATGCTTGCTGGAAAACACCATGGTAAAATTAAAGCCATGCACGATGAACGAGGAAATATTGTAACCGTAGCAGGTCCTTCGACTCCAGTATCAGTATTGGGATTAGATGGTGCAGCAACAGCGGGAGATAAATTCAACGTATTTGAAGATGAAAAAGAAGCCAAACAAATTGCTTCGAAACGTTCTCAATTGATGCGTGAACAATCCGTCCGTACACAACGTCATATCACGTTGGATGAAATTGGACGTAGAATTGCATTGGGTCAGTTTAAAGAATTGAACATCATCCTTAAAGGTGACGTTGATGGCTCTGTTGAAGCATTATCTGATTCGTTCTCTAAATTATCTACTGAAGAAATTCAAATTAATATCATACATAAAGGAGTTGGTGCAATTACAGAAACTGACGTAATGTTGGCTTCTGCATCAGATGCAATTATTATCGGATTTAATGTTCGTCCTGCTGGAAATGCAAGACAATTGGCCGACAAAGAAGAAATTGACATCCGTTACTATTCTATCATTTACGCCGCTATTGACGACTTGAAAGATGCAATGGAAGGAATGTTAGCTCCTGAAATGAAAGAAGAAATTCTTGGAACTGCAGAAATTAGAGAGATATTTAAAATTTCGAAAGTAGGTTCTATTGCGGGAAGTATGGTTATGGATGGTAAAATTGTTAAAAATGCCAAAATGAGAATTATTAGAGACGGTGTTGTAGTCTTTACTGGAGAATTGTTAGCATTAAAACGTTTCAAAGACGATGTTAAAGATGTCGCTAAAGGTTATGATTGTGGTATTCAAATTAAAGGATACAACGATATTGAAGAAAGAGATGTTATTGAATCGTACCATGAAGTTGCCATTAAAAAGAAATTGAAATAGAATTTAACTAAATTAAAATTATAAAAAAAACGTCCCGAATCACTCGGGACGTTTTTGTTTAAAAAAAACAAGAAATTATTTATTAGGTTTTATAACAAATGCATTTGGATACTTTTTTCTAAAAACCAGC
>JBIIWQ010000280.1:0-3289 GCA_044338805.1 Crocinitomicaceae bacterium | reverse complement strand
GCATCTAATGTGGATAGTGTAGTTGGAAAAAGCGTTGTTTGTTGTGGGGAAAGTTCAACGTAACCTTCACTTATATTTTGAACTAAAAACGGATCAACTAAATCGAATTCTTCTAATGTTACACGAAATCTTTCATTTCTTAAAATGTCTTTTGAAAGTTTTCCAGAACCATACAATTTCCACAAACGAGAATTGTGTGTTTTATATAAATCATGAAATACTGTAAAATTTGGAATAGTTGTATTTAGTCCCAAATCAAAAAACAACTTATTTAAAGCAATTTCTGAGTTTTTTTCAAAATCCCAAAGTGTTCTGTCTAAATCAAAAAATAAATGTTTAGATTTCATTCGAGTAAATCAAATAAGATAAGCCTGTCATGATTAAGGCATTCAAAAACATTCCGATTACGATTAATGGAAAGGTTTTTTTAAGATGACCATAAAATTTTGCAACAATAATACTTCCAATTGGAACAGAAAGAAAAAATGGAGCCCAGAAGCAAATGCCATATATACCAAGCGTTCGTTTCAATCGAATAATGAACCTATTTGTTTTAGTGAATTTTTTCTTTGGTATAATCGGTATTCCATTTTTCCCCATTTCTTCCCTTTTAGCCACTTTCTTTTTATGAGAATATTTGAGTAATAGTTCGCTTGAATAGTAAAAAACAGCGGCACCAAAAGTCCCACCTGCAGCAGCGGTTAAATATGTTTCCCAAAATGGAAGTCCCATGCCGCACCCAGTGGATGGCGCAAACATGAATTTAACTGTTGCTAAAAGAAATACGGTCGATAAAAGTCCCCAATTCATGCTAAAGGATTAACATTTAATTCCGTAAGCCAAATCTCCTGCATCACCAAGGCCAGGCACTATATATGATTGTGCGGTTAACTCTTCATCAATTGCACCAACCCAAATTTCTGTAGTGTCTGGTAAATGTCTTTTTACATAATCTAACGCTATTGGCGTAGCAATCGCTGAAACAATAATTATTTTTGAAGGCTTTCCTTGTTTTAAAAGGGCTTTATAAACCATTACCATTGAACTTCCAGTCGCTAACATTGGGTCACTTATGATTACAATACGATTGTCTAACTGCGGTGACGCCAAATATTCAACATGGATTTCAAATTCTTCGTCTGAAGAATGTTTTCTATAAGCTGAAATAAAAGCACTATCCGATTTATCAAAATAATTCAATAATCCTTGATGCATTGAAAGTCCAGCTCGAAGAATTGTTGCCAATACCGGTTGTTCATTCAAAACATTGACGTCCGCTTCTCCAAGTGAAGTTCTTACAGAAACTGACTTGTAATCAAGGCTCTTGGATAATTCATAAGCTAAAATTTCTGAAATTCGCTCCATGTTTCTTCTGAAACGCATGGTGTCTTTTTGAATAGATGAATCTCTAATTTCTCCTAAAAATGTTGAGAAAATTGAATTTGTCTTTGAAAGATTGTGAATCATATTTTGTCCTTTTTCATAAAAGTAATTCATTTTTAAAAACAATCATTCTTCTTAATTGTAATTAATAAAAAAAAGAATTTATTTCCAACTTCATCTTCCTCTTAAATTTAGGTAAATTTGCAGCTATGTCCGAAAAGGCAACTATAAATATCTCCATTTTTAAACGATTAATATCGTACTTGAAACCGTATAAGAAATTATTTTCTTTTGCGGTGATTTGTACTGTATTACTTGCTTGCCTAGGACCTTCTCGACCATTGATCGTTGGGCGAATGGTAGATATGTATATTGTTCAAAGTCAAAATGGTGAAATGTTGCTGATCTGGACAGCAATAGTTATTGGAATATTAGTTATCGAAGGGTTATTGCAATTTACTAATTCCTATTTATCTAATCTTTTGGCGCAATCAATCATTCGAGACATTCGACAAAAACTTTTTGGACATATTCTTAGTTTTAGAATGCGTTACTTCGATCAAACGCCAATTGGTTCGCTTGTTACACGTTTGGTTTCCGATTTGGAAGCAATAACGGAAGTTTTTTCTTCAGGATTAATGGATATTGCTGGAGATCTTTTTTCTTTGATAGTGATAATATTTTTGATGTTTTTTAGTAATTGGGAATTGGCTTTAATGACAATTATTCCAATTCCAATCTTACTTTTTGCAACGCGTATCTTTGCTCGGGCGATGAGAAATTCATTTCAATTAGAAAGAATTCAAGTTAACAAGCTGAATACTTTTGTGCAAGAGAGAATTACTGGAATGTCAATCGTTCAGCTATTCAACAAGCAAAAACAGGAATATCAAAATTTTGAAGAAATAAATAAAGGACATCGTCAAGCACACATTAATGCTGTTTGGGCGAATTCAATATTTTTCCCGATAGTTGAAATGCTTAGTTCCATGTCGATTGCTTTACTTTTGGTTTGGGGAGCTTTGAAAGCCGGAGGAAAAAGTGATCTTGAAATCAAAAGCATGTATGGTGAAATTATTTCTTTTACACTTTGGGTCCACATGCTTTATAGACCAATTCGACAATTGGCAGATAAATTCAATATTTTGCAAAGAGGCACAGTTCGAGCTGAACGCGTATTTGAAATCTTGGATTTAGAAGAGCATGTGCAAGAGCATGGCACAAACATAACTGTGGATTTTGACCAAACTATTTCATTCAAAGAAGTTTCATTCGCTTATCAAAATGAAGATTGGGTTTTAAAAGACATTAATCTTGAAATTATTCCTGGTACGACCGTTGCATTTGTTGGAGCGACCGGAGCAGGAAAATCTACTATCGTAAATTTGTTAGGTAGATTTTATGAATTTCAAAAAGGTGAAATACTTATTGGAGATACCAATTTGTTAGATATAGATTTAAATTATTTAAGAAATAATATAGCAATAGTGCTGCAAGATGTATTTCTTTTCTCAGATACAGTTCACAACAACATTACTTTAGGTGATTCAACTATATCAAGAGAACAGGTAATTGAAGCAGCAAAAACTGTTGGAGCGCATGAATTTATTCAACGTCTGCCTGGGAATTATGATTATCAAGTTGGAGAAAGAGGTGGTGTTTTATCTGTAGGACAAAGGCAATTGTTAGCGTTTATTAGAGCTAGTGTTTACAATCCTCATGTATTAATTTTAGATGAAGCAACATCGAGTGTGGATACAGAATCAGAAGAAATGATTCAAAAAGCAACAACTGAATTAACAAAAGGAAGGACTTCCATTGTTATAGCCCACCGTTTATCTACCATTCAAAATGCGGACAAAATTGTTGTATTAGATAAAGGAGAAATTAAAGAAATTGGTTCTCA
>JBIIWQ010000276.1:0-3357 GCA_044338805.1 Crocinitomicaceae bacterium | reverse complement strand
TCTATACTCGTTCCTGAAAGCTTTATGGAATATGGAAATGCCAAATATACTTCTGGTAAAGAGAAAAAGATTACTCAAATCATGATTTCAGGAAAAGAAAGTGAATTTGGCTTGGTGGAAGATTTATTGAAGAAAAGAGGTTTAGAATCCAAAAATGCCCAAATGGTTGTTGGTCGTTTGAAAAGTGTTGTTGGAACTTTATTTCTAGTAGTTTTGGGCATTTCAATTATTGCAGTTTTTGTTTCTGGCTTAGTCCTAATTCAATATATGCAACTATTAATGTCCCGAAATGCATATGAGGTTCGCACACTTTTAAGAATAGGATTTTATCCTCAAGTTATCATTAAGAGCTTCTTCCTATATTTCGTTAAGATTTTCGGAATCGTTTCAACATTAGGGTTGCTTGTATTTTTTATTTTTAAATACTTTTTAGATACCATGTTTGAAACTGGAGGGCTTTATATTGACACACAAATTTCACTAATCGCACTGATTTCTTTAGCTGGCACCTATTTACTTTTTGTTTTAGCAAGTTATCGTACAGCAAAAAATGGAATTTTCAGGCAATACTAAATGGTTAAAGAAATGTTAATTAACAGGACTTTCTTAAATTTGTCACGTCTTTAAAATAAATTCAACCTAAAATTAAAAATAGCATATGAAATCAATACTAATTTTAGCAATCACTTTTGTTTCTTTTATGTCTTTTGGACAAAAAATGAAATTCAAAGTAAGCAACCAAAAAGACACAACTGTTTTCTTAGTAAAGTATTTCGGAAAAGGATTGTATTATGCAGACACCGCTGAAATAAAAGCTGGTTATGTTGAATTCGATGGGAAAAATCAAAAACCTGGTATTTTTGGTGTTTTATTCCCAGGACAAAAATACTTTGAGTTCATTTATAACAGTGAAGAAGTAAACATGGAAACTTCTGCTCCTGATTATGTAGGCAATATGAAAGTCAAAAAATCAGAAGAAAACAGAATTTTCATGGATTACATTAAATTCATCGGGCCGAAAAAGACGGAAGCTACAATAATAACAGATGACAGAGCTAAATTAAAACCAACGGATGCTCAATATGCTGAATTGACCTCAAAGATTGATGCAATTAACAAAGAGGTTACTGATTATCAAAACAACCTATTAAATGTTCACAAAGCACTCTTAGTTTCAAAAATCGTTAAAATGTCAATGGATGTAATAATTCCTGAAGCACCATTAGACGCAAAAGGCAATATTATAGATTCCAATTATAGGTTTAATTATTACAGAAACCATTACTGGGATAACATTGATTTGAATGACGATAGATTAGTGAATACTCCAGTATTTCATTCAAAAATGGAATACTATTTCGGGAAAAACATGATGATTCAACATTGGGATACGATCATTAAATATTCATTCAAATTCTGTGATCAGTTGAATCCTAAATCAAAAACATTTGAATATGTTGTTTCTTGGATTACTTCAACTTATGGGAAAAGTAATATCATGGGAATGGATAAAGTTTATATCTATATGGCAGATCGTTATTACTGTTCGAAAAATGCTGAAGGAAAATCACCTGCTTTTTGGATGACTCCAGAAAAACTAGAAGATTTGTGCGAGAAAATTCCTGTACAAAAGAATTTGGTTATGGGAGCGAAACCACCAAATGTTATTTTACGTGATACAACAGATGTTAACTGGAGAGATTTCTATAGTTTGAAATCTGAATATACAATACTTTATTTCTGGGATCCAGAATGTGGACATTGCAAAAAAACAACACCAAAATTAGAAGTTCTATACAAACAAAAGTTCAAAGATAGAAACATCGAAATATTCTCGGTAGGAAAAGCTGTTGGTGAAGATTTCCAAAAATGGAAAGATTTTGTCCGCACAAACAATTTGACTTATATCAATGTTGGCGTAACAGATGCCTTATTTAAAGCAGCGATGGAAGACGCAAGACAATTTGTTCCCAAATACACAACAATTGAATCTTTGAACTATCAAACAACATACGATATCTTCTCAACACCAAGAGTTTTTGTTTTAGACAAAGATAAAAACATCATTGCTAAGAGCATTTCAATTTCACAATTAGAAGATTTAATGGATAGGTTACAAGGTAAACAAGATTTACCTAAATTATTCCCTCCTGATCCAGAAGAGGATGAGCAAATGCACTAAAACTGTTAATTAGAAGGTTGTAGAAATACAACCTTTTTTTGTTTACAAAACCTTGATGTTTATATTTTTTTAAAGTGGATTGATTTTGTACTTTTGTTCATCATTTTAATCGTTGAATATGAATTTTTTTAAGTTAATTATTGTTTTTTCACCCTTGATCAGCTTTGGTCAAATTGCTGCATGGGATTTTACAGGTGAAAGTAACGTAGTAACAAGTACAGCTGAAATATATGCTGCAAATATAGATGCATCAAGCATAATTACGAGAGGCTCTGGTGCTTCAGCTTCAGCTGGAGGCAATTCATTTCGAACTACTGGTTTCCAAAATAATGGAATTGCTACAACCAATACTGATTATTTTCAAAATACTTTTTCAGCTGCCGTAGGATTTACATTATCACTTACTTCAATTAATGCTAATTTTGCAGGAACAACAAGCTTTTCAGTTAGCCCTGGAGTTCAAATGCAATATGCATATAGCTTGGACGGAATAAATTTCACCTTGATTGGTTCACCTTTTTTTAGAATTGGAAATGGAGCCATGTCTCAAATAGATTTATCAGGGATAACACAATTACAAAATGTTGCAGATAATATAACTGTAACATTTAGACTATACGCAAGTGGACAAACAACAACAGGTGGTTGGGGATATAATTCTACTGCATTAGGAATATATGGTCTTCAATTTGGAGGAAGTGTAAATACACAAACTTGTAACACAACTGCAATAATTTCACCAGTTTCTTGTAACTCTTACACTGTTCCAAGTGGTGATGAAACATATACTGTATCAGGAACTTATTACGATACGATTCCAAATGGTTTTTGTGACAGTTTGCTTACTATCAATCTAACAATTACAGCTGGATCAATTACGTATTATGCTGATACTGATACTGATGGATTTGGTGATTTAAATAACACAACTACTGGTTGTTCATTGCCGCTAGGTTATGTTACAAACAGTAACGATTGTAACGATCTAAATCCAGCGATAGGTAGTGCAACCACCATTTATTATTTAGATGCAGATAATGACACATATGGGACAACTTCTACCACAATTATTGCTTGTTCTGCTCCATTTGGATATGTTTCTAATAATTTAGACTGCAATGACTTAAATGGTGCGATTCATCCTGGAGCAATTGATATTTTTGATAATGGAATAG
>JBIIWQ010000037.1:0-11669 GCA_044338805.1 Crocinitomicaceae bacterium | reverse complement strand
CCTCTTCCCTGCTGTAACTAATCACATCTTTAACACGTGGCGAAAATTTTGCTTCCATACTATTTGATTTCTATGTTAAAATTGCGTAAATTTTACTATGCACAAATATAAAACGAATAAATTGTTAATAAGTAGCCGAAAAAGTCAATTTTCCACACGTTTTTGTTAGTAAAAACAAACAATGTCATGTATCCTATAGTTGAAATTTGACTAATTTCGAAACTTGCTTTAACCAGCACAATTTACGTGCAAAAATAAAATATGTGACAAGATGGCAGATGGAGAAAAAATAATCCAAATTAACATCGAAGATGAAATGAAATCAGCCTACATTGATTATTCAATGTCGGTAATTGTATCTCGTGCTCTTCCAGATGTGCGTGACGGTTTTAAACCAGTACACAGACGTGTATTATATGGTATGCAAGACTTAGGTGTCTTCTCAAATCGTCCACACAAGAAATCAGCGAGAATAGTTGGTGAAGTATTAGGAAAGTACCATCCACATGGTGACAGTTCTGTTTACGACACTATGGTGCGTATGGCTCAACCTTGGTCTTTGCGTTATCCTTTAGTTGATGGTCAAGGTAACTTCGGTTCTGTCGATGGTGACAGTCCTGCAGCTATGCGTTATACAGAAGCACGTCTTAGAAAGATTGCTGAAGAAATGTTGAGTGATCTTGAAAAAGACACTGTTGACTTCGCCCCTAACTTTGATGATAGTTTAGAGGAACCAACAGTGATGCCTACAAAAGTTCCAAATCTATTGATAAACGGAGCGTCTGGTATTGCTGTAGGTATGGCGACAAATATGGCTCCCCATAATCTAACTGAAGTAATTGACGGTATTGTTGCTTTTATAGACAATAAGGAAATTGATATTGAAGAATTATTACAGTATGTAAAAGCACCTGATTTCCCTACTGGAGGAATAATTTACGGATACGAAGGTGTTCGTGATGCACTTCTTACAGGACGCGGAAGAATTGTCATGCGTGCTAAAGCAGAAATAGAAGAAGTTAATGGTCGTGAACAAATAATAGTTACTGAGATTCCATATCAAGTGAATAAAGCTGATATGATTAAGAAAACAGCTGACTTAGTGAACGATAAAAAGATTGAAGGAATTTCTGATTTACGTGACGAATCCGACCGTAATGGTATGCGAATTGTTTACGAAATAAAAAGAGATGCAATCGCAAATGTAGTCTTAAATAAACTATACAAGTTTACATCATTACAAACCTCATTTTCAGTAAATAACATCTGCCTAGTTGATGGCCGACCGTTACTTTTGAATTTAAAAGAAATGATTTTTCATTTCGTTAATTTCAGACATGAAGTTGTAGTTAGAAGAACGAAATTTGAATTACGAAAAGCTGAAGAAAGAGCGCATATTTTAGAAGGATTAATTATTGCATCAGATAATATTGATGAAGTAATTGCTTTAATTCGTGCATCTAAATCACCAGAAGAAGCTAGAGAGAAGTTAATGACGCGTTTTGCGCTTTCAGATCTTCAATCTCGTGCTATTGTTGAAATGAGATTGCGTCATTTGACTGGTCTTGAACAAGACAAACTTCGCGGTGAATTTGAAGAGTTAATGATTCTTATTGCTGACTTAAAAGACATTTTAGCAAACGAATCAAGAAGAATGCAAATCATTAAAGATGAGTTGCAAGAAATAAAAGACAAATACGGCGACGCTCGTCGTTCGCGCATTGAATATTCTGCTAGCGAAATGCGAATGGAAGATTTGATTGCTGATGAAGAAGTGATTATTACTATTTCACATGCTGGATACATTAAACGTACAAGCTTAAGTGAATACAAGGTTCAAAATCGCGGTGGAATGGGATCAAAAGGTTCAACCACTCGTGACAAGGATTTCTTGGAACACTTGTTTGTTGCAACGAATCATAATTACCTTTTAGTCTTTACTGAAAAAGGTCGTTGTTTCTGGATGAGAGTGTATGAAGTTCCAGAAGGAAATAAGCTTGCGAAAGGTAGAGCAATTCAAAATCTAATCAACATTCCACAAGACGATAAAGTTAAGGCTTACGTAAAAGTTTTAGATTTGACAGATAAAGAATATACCGATAATAACTTCATCGTAATGTGTACGAAACAAGGTGTTATTAAGAAAACTTCTTTGGCTGCATACTCTAGACCACGTTCTAATGGTATCAATGCTATTTCTATTCGTGAAAACGATGAATTACTAGAAGCAAAATTGACAAATGGAACAAATGAAATTGTACTTGCAACAAGTGCAGGTCGTGCAATTCGTTTCAACGAAGAAAAAGTTCGTCCAATGGGAAGAAACGCTTCAGGTGTTAGAGGTGTAACTTTATTGAGCGAAACAGATCAAGTAATTGGAATGTTATGTGTTGAAGATATTTTCTCTACTGTATTGGTAGTTTCAGAAAAAGGATACGGTAAGCGTACTTATTTAAATGATCCAGAAGATAAAGAACCAGTTTACCGTGTAACAAATCGTGGTGGCAAAGGTGTTAAAACATTAAATATCACAGATAAGACTGGTCCTTTATTAGCGATTAAAAATGTTAATGACGAAGAAGATTTGATGATTATCACAAAAGGTGGAATTACAATTCGAATGCACATTGACACACTTCGCACAATGGGAAGGGCAGCACAAGGTGTGAAATTAATCAACCTTAAAAACAAAGCTGAAATTGCAGCAATTGCTCGTGTTCCTAGAAGTGAAGATGAAGATGAGGAAGAAGGAGAAGAAGGCGAAGAAGGAAGTGCAGATGGAACTATCGATAACGAAGATGGTGAAAATGGCACGGATATTGAAAACCCGGATGTGGAATAATTTTTAAAGTGCATCTCAAAGAACAAAACATGAAAAATAAATTTTTAACTGTATTAGGAGTTATATTATTTAGCTCTCAATTAATCGCTCAAAAAACGAACGAAACATCTGCTGCTATTGAATACAATAAGTATTCTGATAACATGACAATGATGATGATGGGTTCTGGTGACGCTGAGCTTGGAAAAAAAGCAATTGAAAAAGCAAAAGGTTATATTGATCTTGCTGCTGCTAATGAAACAACAAAAGAAAGTCCAAAAACACTTTTTTACAAAGGTGAAATCTATACTGGATACTTAATGGCTTTTGGAACTGATTCTGTTTTCATGGCTGCCAACGGCGAAAACTATTTAAACATCGGATTGGAGAGTTATAAAAAGTCATTAGCTGTTAGTTCTAAATACAAAGAGGATATTGAAAACTCCATAAATCAGAAAAAAGGATTGTTTTCTATGGGAATCAACATGTTGTATGATCAAGGGAAATTTGCTGAAACTGCTGAGGCATATGAAATGCAAGTTAAATTATCTGACGGAATGAATCAAATTGATACCTTATCAATGTTTAATTCTGGTGTTTGTTATGAAAAAGCAAATGATTTCGCTAACGCTGCAAGAATGTATAGCCTTTGTTCAAAAACTGGTTACAAAGCTCCATCAATCTATAACATTGCATCTTCTTCTTATAGAAAGGCAGGGAAAAATGAAGAGGCAAAAGCAATCATTGCTGAAGGAAGAAAAAAATATCCAACAGACAGAGAATTATTGTTAGAATTAGTTAATATCAATATTGGCGCAGGTGATGCTGCTGGTGCTGAAGTTGCTTTAAACGAAGCAATTGCTGCTGATCCAAAAAACAAATTGTTATACTATACAATCGGAACAATATACATTGATTTAAAGCAAAATGAAAAAGCAGAAGCTGCTTTAAACAAGGCATTGGAAATTGACCCAAATTACGCTGATGCACAATATCAACTTGGAGCACATCTTGTAACTTGGGCAGCTGATACGCAGGCAGCAGCGAGTCAATTAAAATTGAACGACCCGAAGTACGATAAAATGCTTCAAGAAGCAGACGCAATTTTCAAAAGAGCATTAATTCCGCTTGAAAAATTCATCACGATTTCACCAAACGATAAAGATGTACTTACAATTCTATATCAATTGTACAGAAATTTAGGGAATCCTGAAAAGTCTGCGGAATATAAAAAACGTGCCGACGCAATTAAATAAAATTATTTGAACGAATAAAGGGCCATTTGTCAACTGATAGATGGCTTTTTTTTTGCTTTTAAGTTGCTTGTATTAAATAAATTAATATCTTTGCACCCTTAAAATAAGGGCTGTAACACTGTTTTAAGTTACTTTTAGTATTCATCACTTTCGAGTTTACAGGTCACTCGAAATACAATTTAAAAAGCCAAATGGCAAAAAACACACAATTGCAGGGAACTGCAGATTTTGATTGGGATGCATTAGCATTAGACGGTTACACGCTTGTTCAACGTTCTGAAATGTCAGATGTTTATGAGAATACGTTAACATCAATCAATGAAAAAGAAGTTGTAGAAGGAACAGTTGTTCTTGTTACAAAAAAAGAAGTAATCATTAATATTGGTTACAAATCTGAAGGAGTTGTTGCAGCTTCTGAATTCCGTTACAATCCTGAATTGAAAGCTGGTGATCTAGTTGATGTTTATGTTGAGTGTCAGGAAGACAAGATGGGACAATTAGTTGTTTCTCACAGAACTGCTCGTATGCACAAAGCTTGGCTTCGTGTGAATGACGTATTACGTACAGGTGAAGTTATCACTGGTTTCGTGAAATGTCGTACGAAAGGTGGTTTAATCGTAGATGTATTTGGAATTGAAGCATTCTTGCCAGGTTCTCAAATTGACGTTAAGCCTATCCGTGATTATGACGTTTATGTTGGTAAAAACATGGAATTCAAAGTTGTTAAAATCAACCAAGAATTTAGAAACGTTGTTGTTTCTCACAAAGCGCTTATTGAAGCGGAATTGGAAGAACAGAAAAAACAAATTATTTCTGGTCTTGAGAAAGGTCAAGTATTGGAAGGAACTGTTAAGAACATCACATCTTATGGTGTATTCATCGATTTAGGTGGAGTTGACGGTTTGATTCACATCACAGATTTATCTTGGGGTCGTGTAAATCACCCAGAAGAAATAGTTGAACTAGATCAAAAATTAAACGTTGTTATTCTTGACTTTGATGATGAGAAGAAAAGAATTGCGTTAGGTCTTAAGCAATTGCAACCACATCCATGGGATGCTTTGAGTACTGAATTAAACATCGGTGACAAAGTTCAAGGTAAAGTTGTTGTTATGGCAGATTACGGTGCTTTCGTTGAAATCGCTGCAGGAGTTGAAGGATTAATCCACGTTTCAGAAATGAGCTGGTCACAACACTTACGTTCTGCTCAAGATTTCATGTCAGTTGGAGACACTGTTGAAGCAGTTATTTTGACTTTAGATCGTGAAGAACGCAAAATGTCATTGGGTATTAAGCAATTAATGCCAGATCCATGGGCTAACATCGAAGGTAAATATTCTGTTGCTTCTAAGCACAATGCTAAAGTTCGTAATTTCACTAACTTCGGTGTATTCGTTGAATTAGAAGAAGGTGTTGACGGATTGATTCACATTTCTGATCTATCTTGGCAAAAGAAAATCAAGCATCCATCTGAATTCTGTAAAGTAGGAGATGATATGCAGGTTGTTGTTTTGGAAATCGATAGAGAAAATAGAAGAATCTCTTTAGGACACAAACAATTAGAAGAAAATCCATGGGATGTATTTGAAACTATCTTCGGAGAAGGATCTGTACACCAAGGAACAATCATTGAAAACAAAGATAAGTCTGGAATCGTTTCTCTTCCTTACGGTGTTGAAGGTATTTGCCCTGCAAAACACTTGAGAAAAGAAGATGGTACTAACGCGAAAATTGAAGATACGCTTGATTTCAAAGTAATTGAATTCAATAAAGAATCAAAAAAGATCGTTGTTTCTCATACACGTACATTTGAAGAAGGTGAAGACAAGCCAACTGTTGCACCTAAAGGAGCAGCTAAAAAATCGGCTAATGCAGGGTCACCAACTTCTCAAGCAGTAAAAGCTAACAACCAAAACGTAGAGAAATCTACATTAGGTGACTTAGGTGGACTTGCTGAGTTGAAAGAAAAAATGGAGAAAGGAAAATAATCCTTGATCTATAATAAATTGAAAGTCGTTCATCATTTGATGAGCGACTTTTTTTTGTCCATATAAAAAGATAAAACTATTTGCTAAAGAAGTTGTTCTGTTTTTTTTAGCCACAGATGCACAGATTTTAAATATTGAAATTCTATTCACTACCAACATGTTATTTTCTTATATACTCGTTGTAGAACAAATTTAATCTGTGCATCTGTGGCTTATTTTTTTTATCCGAAAGCTTTGAATAGAATATATTATTCCACAACATTTTGCAATTTTACGCATTGTAGAAATCTTATTCTTTGCCACAGATGCGCAGATTTTTAAATTTTGAAATTCTATTCACTAACAACATGTTATTTTCTTATATACTCGTTGTAGTACAAATTTAATCTGTGCATCTGTGGCTTATTTTTTTTATCCGAAAGCTTTGAATAGAATATATTATTCCACAACATTTTGCAATTTTACGCATTGTAGAAATCTTATTCTTTGCCACAGATGCACAGATTTTAAATATTGAAATTCTATTCACCAACAAAATATTGTTTTCCTATTTACTTCTAGTAGAACAAATTTAATCCGCGTATCTGTGGCTTATTTTTTTTTAGCTGTGAGGATAATTAATACACATAAAAAAACCACGAATACAAATGTATCCGTGGTTCAAAAACTTAATAAGATTATTTAATTTACTGAATTAGCAAAAGCAATTAATTGATCTTCATCCTTAAAACCTACCACTTGTTTGATTAATTTTCCAGTTCCATCTATTATTAATAGCGTAGGATATGCCTTTACTTTATACATCCTTGCTATTTCTGGTCCATCTGCATCAGCTTCACAATCTATTTTCAAGTTGATGAATTTTTCATTGAACAATTCTCCCACTTCCGCATTTTTAAACGAAGTTGCTGCCATTTTTTTGCAGGGGCCACACCAACTTGTATGTGCATCTATAAAAATCAATTGATCATTTTCAAGAGCTTCAGCTTTCGCTTTTTCCAGTGTCAAACTTTTAAATTTGATTCCTTCACTTTGTTGAGTTTTATTTGATTCGTTACTATTTACAAAAGCCATTGTAATTAATCCTAACGCTAATATTCCAATTATCTTTTTCATCGCTTTAATTTTGAGTTTAAATTACAAACATTTTTTCAGAACATCAAATAGAAAAAAAGTAAATCTTGAAGTCCAAAGTTGTTACCTTTGACACAAGAACCATTCCAATAAAATGACATTCGATCGTGTAAAATTTATTGATTCAAGTCCAGATAGAAAAACTCAAGTTCAGAATTTCATTCAAGATTGGTATTCCACATCCGATGTAATTCATACAAAAACATCTGGTTCAACAGGAGAAGCGAAAATAATTTCGTTGGAGAAATCCAAAATGATTATTTCTGCAAAGAAAACACTCTTGTTTTTAGGACTAAAAAAAGGAGACACAGCCCTACTCTGTTTACCGATAAGTACCATAGCTGGGAAGATGATGCTTGTGAGAGCAATTGTTGGTGAATTAAATCTTCTTATTGGACCGATTGATTCAAATCCTCTAAAACATATTGATGCCAAAATTGATTTTGTAGCAATGGTTCCGCTGCAATTTCAGAAATGTATTGAAAATAATTCCAACAAACTAAAAGCAATTAAAGCGATTATTGTCGGAGGTGGTCCTATTTCATCTAAATTGGAAAAGCAGACGATATCAAGCAACGTGAAAGCTTTTCAAACATATGGAATGACAGAAACCATTTCACATGTGGCGCTAAGAGAAATCGGTAATAAGGTAGATTCACTTTATCATGCTCTAGATGGAATTACTTTCAATGAGAAAAATGAACAACTTATTATTCATTACCCTGAAATTGGAATTGTAGATCTGCAAACTACTGATTTGGTTAAATTATCCAGTTCAAAAAGTTTTGAATGGATTGGACGAGCTGATTACATTATAAATGTTGGAGGGATAAAATTAAATCCTGAAGAAATTGAAGCTGTTTTATCTGAATATATTGCTGATCCATTTATTATTTCAAGCATCAAAGATGATAAATTAGGTAAAAAAATAATCCTTATTATTGAAGGAGATAAGGTTGTCAATATAGATGAAACAGTTTTATTAGAAAAACTCACTAAGTTTGCCATTCCAAAATCCATTTATTATCTCCCTGCTTTTTCTAGGACATTAAGTGGTAAAATAAATAGAATTGAAACTTTAAAACTTCTTCACGCCAACTAATTTGAAGAAATATTACGACATACTTGGTTTACCGATGGGTGCAAGCACTGTAGAAATTAGAAAAAGCTACAGAAAATTAGCAATGCGCTATCATCCAGATAAAAACCCATCTCCACAAGCAGCTGTTCAATTTATTGCCATTACAAATGCGTATGAAATATTGATGGGTAAAAAAGATGCTCCATCAGTCAATGTTGTAAATGGTCGACAAGCCGTAAAAGTTCACGTAAAGAAACAAGAAGAACGTTTAAAAGATGCGAAGAAACGTTATTATGAACAACAACTAAAAGAAAAGTTAGCCGAAGAACTTTTTTTTAAAAGTTTATTCATTGGGCGTAAATGGAAAATCATAAAACTCAACTCCTTTATAGGTGCAATTATAGCACTGCTAATCATTACCGATTTTTTTCTTCCACACCATTATGAAAAAGATCGTATCACACATATTTCGGTGAATAATAATTTTGGTTCAAAAGGCGAATTTATATCGCTCGTAAAGACGCAAAAGAATAACGAATATTGGGTAAAAGATTCAGATGGAAGAAAGTATGAGTATTTTCCTGAAATATTCATTGAGAAAACATGGATCTTTCATGGCGAATCATACTTAATATCACAACAAAAATATAAATATGGATTTTACTCCTTACACTATACTTTTTATTCATTAAGTCTGTATTTAATTTTGGCGTTTTTACTTCCGCTATTTACGCGAATATATAAACGGAGAACAGTTATTTTCACTGTCTCCTATTACTTCAGTTTGTATTTATCGGGGATTTTAATAGTGCTCTTCTTGATTTCAAATGACCGCTGGGCGCATCTTTTGACTTTCGGTTTTCTGTAACTTAACGTTTCATTGCCCTATCCATGTCGCGCTTGTCATCTTTTTCTTTTAAATCTTCGCGTTTATCGTGTAATTTTTTCCCTTGAGCGCAAGCAATTTCTAATTTAATCCACCCTTTCTCTGACAAGAACATTCTCAAAGGAACCAATGTATTACCTTTAATTTTTAGGAATTTTTCAATTTTCAGAATTTCCTTTTTATTCAGTAATAATTTTCTATCTCCTCTTGGTTTATGGTTGTAAAAAGAGGCGTTTTCGTACTCTGTGACATGCATATTTCTAATCCACACTTCACCTCCACTCATGATACAATAAGCCTCTAAAATACTAGCTTTTCCGTTGCGGATACTTTTGATTTCAGTTCCAGTCAACTGAACGCCAGCAACATAATCGTCAAGCAAGTGGTATTCAAACCTAGCTCTTTTATTACGTATGTTAACCTCGTTCTTTGCCATTCTTATTGAAATCTATTTGCAAAAGTAAGATTTTTAGTGGAATTGTGATTTTACAAAGGTTGCACTGTTCAAAACATCTGTTATTTATTAAAAAATAAATTCAATAATAGTTTAATTTTGATATGTGAAAATTCCTTCAAAACATATTGAAAACGCTGTTGAACAATTATCATCTTTACCTGGCATTGGTAAAAGAACGGCATTACGCTTGGTGTTGCAAATACTAAATAGAACAGAAGGAGAAATTGAGCAATTTTCTAAGTCTTTTACGGACATGAAATTACATGTTAAGAAATGTACTTCTTGCGGTAATGTGTCTGACACGGCTGTTTGTTCTATTTGTTCCGATGAAAAAAGAGACCATTCAATCATTTGTGTAGTCGAAGATATTAGAGACGTTTTAGCCATTGAATCAACAGAATCGTTTAAAGGGATTTATCATGTTTTAGATGGAATAATTTCACCAATGGATGGAGTTGGACCTTCGGATTTAAATATTCAAACGCTTATTGACAAGGCTGATACAGGCACTATTTATGAAATAATATTTGCTTTGAGTCCAACCATGGAAGGAGATACAACTAATTTCTATCTCTTTAAAAAATTAGGGGATAAAAATGTGATGATTACAACCCTTTCAAGAGGAGTTTCTGCTGGAACAGAATTGCAATATGCGGATGAAATAACATTAGGGCGCTCATTATTGCAGCGTCAGCCGTTCAAAATGTAAATATTCATTACATTTGACAAAACCTTAATTTATTAATATGTTGAAAGAATTCAAAACATTTATCATGCGTGGCAATGTGGTAGATTTAGCTGTAGCCGTAATTATTGGAGCGGCATTCAGTGCAATTGTAGGATCTTTTATCAATGATGTTATAACACCCTTATTATTAAAACCGGCAATGGATGCTTTAGGTGTTGCGCAACTTGAGAAACTCACTTGGAATGGTGCATTGTACGGTAAATTTTTAGCTGCAATAATTAATTTTATTGTTGTAGCATTAATTGTTTTCTTAATGATTAAAGGCTTGAATAAAGCATCAAAGAAAAAGGAAGTACCTGCTCCAACTGAGCCAACTGCGCCAACAATGGACCAAGAATTACTGACTGAAATCAGAGATTTGTTGAAGAAATAAGCAATTAACTTTTATGAAAAGGTCAGAATGAAACAATTTTATTCTGACCTTTTTTATTATTATTAGCTTTCAGAATACCTTTTGGCATAATCAACAATTTCATTAGAGGGAATTTCAAACGTACCCTTAGGAAGTTCAATAATACTTTGAATCATGCATTTTGCCACGTTTATGACTTCTACTGGTCGGTATTTATTTATAAGTCCAGTTTTTCCAAGGGAATTTCCAATTGAAATTGACAATTTTTCTCCTAAGCGTTTCTCCGTTCTGTTTCCATCAAGCATAGATGGTTTGATTATTACGAGTTGACTAAAGCCAATCTTACGTGCATTTTCGTCTAGTTGTGCTTTCATTCGTGAATAAAAAAAAGGCGATTTAGCACTTACTCCTAACGATGAAATTAATACACACTTTTCAATACCTTGTTTTTTTGCTAATTCCATCACTTTCGTTGGAATATTCACATCAATTTCAACTTGTTTTGCTTGTGAACCGGCTTTTTTAATAGTTGTTCCAAAGGCAATAAACAATATATCTATTTTTGAATTTAATGGTAAATCTTCAAAATTCGCGAAATCAACAACATGTGTTAGAACCTTTATTTCTCGCAGATCCAACTCTCTCCGTGTCAGTATTTCAACTGTTTCAAATCGATTGTCTTCAATCAATAATTGCACTAATTGTTTTCCAACTAAACCTGTTCCTCCTAAAATTAATGCAGTCATTTTATTTTTTTTTCTAAAAATACAAATCAAAAGTATTAAGATTGGTAAAAAAGTCCTAATTTCGAATATTATTAACGAATAAAAAACAATTACAGTTTATTCACCCTATGACTAGTATTTTTGTCGCCAAATTGGATTTTGGTATTACAAGCGAGCAACTTAAGCAAGCTTTTCAGGATTATGGAACTGTGCTTAAGGCA
>JBIIWQ010000274.1:0-3376 GCA_044338805.1 Crocinitomicaceae bacterium | reverse complement strand
GTGAATACATTTTCGAAAATTTAAACCCTGGGATTATTTCTTTTAAAGTAACTTGCTCTGGTTACCAGGATTTAATGGTCAATGAAATAACAATTACCAATTCAAGAACGGTAGAACTAGATTTTTTAATTGAACCAATCATAAAAGATCAAAAAGAGATAATTGTCAAAGCCAATCCGTTCACCAAAAAAAGTGAATCACCGGTTTCTCTAAGGACATTAAATTCAACAGAAATTGAGCGTCTTCCTGGAGCGGGAAGAGACGTTAGTAAAGTCTTACAAGCATTACCTGGAGTTGCATCAAGAGCTACTTTTAGAAATGACATTATTGTGCGTGGTGGATCTCCCGGTGAAAACAAATTTTACCTAGATGGGATTGAAGTTCCAAATATCAACCATTTTGCTACACAAGGAAGTAGTGGTGGACCTGTGGGATTATTGAATGTTAACTTTATTCGTGAAGTTGATTTCTATTCTGGGGCTTTTCCGTCTAATCGAGCAAATGGTATGAGTTCGGTAATTGCTTTCAAGCAAAAAGATGGAAATCCGGATGGTTTAATTACTAATTTTGCTGTAGGCTCTAGTGATGCTGCTTTAACCTTTGATGGTCCACTTGGTAAAAAAGTTGACTTTATTTTTTCTGTCAGAAGATCTTATTTGCAATTTCTTTTTGCGGCACTTAAATTACCTTTTTTACCTACTTATAATGATTCGCAATTCAAGTTTAATTATAAAATAAATCAAAAGAATAAGCTGACTTTTATCGGTTTAGGGGCTCTGGACCAGTTCGCATTAAATTCAAAAGTAAACGAAACAATAACCGATTCAACACAAAGGGAATACAACGAATATATTTTAGGAAACATTCCCACTCAAAACCAATGGAATTATACAGTAGGAGTGAATTGGATGCATTTCTCAAAGAATTCATTTCAGAATGTCATTGCAAGTAGAAATATGTTGAAAAATAACGCTAAGCGCTATTTAAACAATATTGTTTCAGATGCGAATAAGATATTAGATTATTCCTCTTTCGAAGCAGAAAATAAAATCAGATTCGAACATACTTATTCAAAAAACGGATGGAGAATTAATGCTGGCGCAGGTTATGAATATGTGAGATATAATAATCAAACGTATAATCAAATTTCTGTTCAAGGTGCTCCAATAACTATTGATTATTCGTCAGATTTATACTTAAGTAAAGGTTCATTATTCGGACAAGTTTCAAAAGTATTACTATCAGAAAGATTGAATTTGTCTTTTGGATTAAGAACTGATTTCAGCAATTACTCAAAAAGTTTAATGAATCCATTGAATCAGTTATCGCCAATGCTTTCCGCTGGATTCAGATTAACAGAAAAATGGTCTATTAACGGAAATATAGCACGATATCATCAGTTACCAGCTTACACTATTTTGGGGTATAGAAATACAAATGGGGAATTATTGAACAAAACCAATGATGTAAAATATATCAGAGCAGATCATTTTGTTTTGGGAACGGAATACTTAACAGATTTCAGTTCTAGATTTACGGTTGAGGGATTTTATAAAAGTTATAGCCGATATCCATATTCTCTAAATGATTCCATTTCACTGGCAAATTTAGGGACTGATTTTGGTGTAGTTGGAAATGAAGTTGTTCGATCTACTTCGAACGGTCGTTCTTATGGTGTAGAGTTTTTATATCAACAAAAATTAATCAAAGGTTTTTATGGAATAGTAGCATATACATTCGTTAATTCTGAATTTAAGGATAAAAACAACGCGTATGTTCCTAGTTCTTGGGACAGTAAAAACATTGTTTCCCTGACTGGAGGTAAACGATTCAAAAAAGGATGGGAAGTAGGAGTGAGATGGCTTTATTCAGGAGGTTCTCCTTATACGCCAATTGACGTTTCAACATCAAGTATCAAGCAGGTTTGGGATGTAAATGGTAGAGGTTTACCTGATTATTCTAAATTGAATTCTATGCGCGAAAGTGCTTATCATCAATTGAATTTTAGAGTAGACAAAAAGTTTTATTTTGAGAAATTTGCAATGAATTTTTATTTGGATATTCAAAATCTATATGCTTATAAAACTAAGGTTGCACCAGTTTTATTGCTTGTGAAAGATGCAAATGGAATAGCTTTGACTGATCCAACAGACCCAACTAAATATCAAACAAAGTTAGTAGATCAAACTTCTGGAATTTTACAACCTTCATTGGGGATTATTATTGAATTTGCAACTAAGAAAAAAATCAAATAAACGAAAAATCGACTCGTCTGTTTCGCTGTTTTCCTTCAGGAGTAGTATTTGTGTCAATGGGATTTGATTCTCCTTTGAAATCAATTTGAATTCTATCACGACTGAGTCCTTTACTCACAAAAAAGTTAATTAGCGCTTCAGCTCGTTTTTTAGATAACTCTAGGTTATATGCATCTGATCCATCAGCATCCGTATTTCCTATTACTTTAATTCTCAAATCGGTATGACCTTCAATAACACGCACCATTTTTAACAAGAAAGCTTCATATTCTGGATGTATTTCTGCTTTGTCGTAATCGAAGTAAATAGGTTGAAATTTGAAGTTAGCACGTTCATTGTCTCTTATTAATGGTGCATTTAATCCTTTTTTATAATCTTTTAGGAATTGATTGAACCATGTTTGAGTAGTTGGTGACTGTTCCGTTGCCGAAAAAGTAGTTGTTGATTTGTATAAGATTATCTTCCCATTGTTTCCTTTGCAATCCATACTCGTGTAGCGTCCTTCCAAATAACCAGTGCTGTCATTATAGGTTAATAGGGTGTTTATATTGCACCAATTTGTATTCGATGCACTTTTCTTTTTTTCAATCACAATTTGACTTATTTCCAATTTATTTTCTCGAAAATATCCCTTAATTTTTTTCACAGCAAATAAATCTTTTGAATAAATTTCATCTCTCATTTTTCCTTCGAGCACATCGTCCGATATACTAAACGTACAATATAAAAGTGTCCCTTGTTCAAATTTATAGCCATCTCTCAGCATTATACCTTGCCAAACACCATTAAAATCGGTTTGTGCCGATACATTAAGTGCCGTGAAAAGGAGCATTAAATATTGAATGATTCTTAATTTCATGTTATAGTATTCGGATAAAATCAAAAATAGTTCCGAAAAACCACTAGTTTAATTGAACTTTGTTTTCGTATGTTTGTTATAATTAAAAAACAAGATGATGAAAAACTTTCTTTACGTCCTAATAACATTCATTTCTGTAAGTGTTACAGCCCAATCAATTCATCAATTTAAAGTAGAAACAATCGATGGAGGCACGTTGGATTTTGCAACTTTAAAGGGTAAAAAAATCATGGTCGTAAACACTGCCTCTAAATGTGGATTA
>JBIIWQ010000275.1:0-3376 GCA_044338805.1 Crocinitomicaceae bacterium | reverse complement strand
CATTGAACTTTCGTATTGATAGTTTGAATAATGTTTTATTAACTTCAAGAATAACTTTTAGTGATTCTTTGGAGAAAGAGCGAACTAAAATTTCACAGCAAAAATTAGTGATTGACCAACAGCAAAAAGAAATAGAATTAAAAACTCTGCAATCAAAAAATCTAACCTCTCAAATAAATGATTTAACAAAAGAAGAGGTACTTCTAAAAGAAGAGATTGAAGATTTAAAAATCAAACAGCAAGAATTGAATAAAACTGAAATCCAATCTTTTACTCTAGTTAAAAATAATTCTCATCTTTTTCTGATTGATCATTTCAAAAAAACACTTTTCAAATATCCAGAATTAAAAACCAATAATTTAGATATAAAAAAATCGAATTCAGAATTAACAGAATGCGAAATTTGGTGGCAAGGCGATATTGCTTATGCTTTTGTCGCAGTCAAAGATATTAATATGGTAAAAACTGAATTGTACGATGAAATTGGAATATACCCTGAAATAAGTTTGAACTACTATGTTTTAAAATATAATGATGGTCAGTTTGAAAAAGAATATAGTTGGTGTGCAAAAGTTGATGTCTGTCCAGTTGATGAAGATAACAATAATATTAATTTTCAAATTACGGATTTAAACAAAGACGGAAAATTCGAAATTTGGTGTGTGAACGAAAATTATTGTAAGGGTGATGCGAGCCCTAATAATATAATAGTATATATGTATGAAAAAAGTAGTTTGTATTCAATGAAATCGGTCACAAACATTCCAAATATGGAGATTACTGATGCCGAAATTAAAGAATGGATTAAAGATGGAGATTCCTCATATTCAATTAATCTATTTGATTCAAATTTCTTATCGATTTCTGATCAATTTAGACAATATGCTATTAAAATTCGAAATGAAAATATATTAGGAACTGATAGATTTAATTTTGATTTAAAATAAAACTTGTTAGGATAAATTCGAATTTTCTTGATGGATATAATCAACCCATAACACGGGTTTAGCCTCATGCCTTGGCTCTTTCTTCGTAAAAACGATTAATTATAAAAGAAAAAATCTAACTTCGGAATAACAATTTAATTAAAAAGTCGGCACGGCGCCAAGCCCAATCCCGTTACCGCTCATTACCCATACCCGAAATAAATTTGGAAACTTAATTTTAAGTACGTAAATTTGTACATATATAAGTACAATTAAAAATTCATCATCATGCTTACAACATCCATTTCAGATTTTAGAAAAGACATCAAACGTTACTTTGACAAAGTCACACAGAACTTTGAAACATTAATAATTAATCGTGGTAAAGACAACGGTGTTGTAATTATATCTTTAGCCGAATATAATTCTTTGTGTGCAACTCAACATGAACTTTCTTCAAAGGAAAATGAAAAAAGATTGGATTCAGCAATTGATAAATTAAAATCTGGAAATTCAAGCAGTAAAAATCTTCTGGAAGAATGAAGTTCATATTTGTCGATGAATCTTGGGAGGATTATTTGTACTGGCAGAAGACTGATAAAAAGAAATTGAAGCGCATAAATGAACTCCTTAAAGACATATCGAGAAGTCCTTTTCAAGGTATTGGAAAACCAGAACCACTTAAATACAAATATTCAGGATTTTGGTCACGCAGAATTGATGATGAACATCGATTAATTTATCAAGTCAAAGATGATGAGATTTTAATTGCGAAGTGCAGATATCACTATGATTAAATGAACGCTCGGTAACGTACGTCTGGCAAAAGAGCCGGAATTTTGGTAACGAAAAACGATCCCGACAGCTATCGGGATGAAAACAATACGATCTTGGCTCGCAAACAAAAATAATTTAGAAAATCGGCTTCTTCGACAGGCATTAAACCGTTAAATTATTTTTAAGAAGCAAATCCATCTTCTTTAAGACAAAAGAACCACGCTTTTTTCAAACATATAATCCTGTTTGCTCTCACACCTTTAAATTTTGAGGTGCTTTGAGTCGATTTCCAAAACAATTTGTTTTTAAAACTGTTCTTATCTGTGAAGTCTATTCTGAAGATAATTTGGAAAAGATTTCCTTTAAAAAATGACTGAATGGAACCAAAGGATATAGATAGGATAATTGAAATGGCTTGGGAGGATCGAACTACGTTTGAGGCCATTGAATTGCAATTTGGATTTTCCGAATCAGCTGTAATTGGATTAATGCGTAAAGAATTAAAGAGAAGCAGTTTTAATTTGTGGCGCAAGCGCGTAAATAGCGGAACGAGTCAAAAACATGCATTTAAGAGAAATCCAGAAATCAATCGGTTTAAATGTAGCCGTCAAAAATCCATTTCAATGAATAAAATAAGTAAACGGTAAATAGCCTTAATTTAAAATTTCCTTAAAGTATTCAACAGTTTCTTACTTCTAAAAAAAAATAAAATGGCAAATTACTTAATTATCGGCGCTTCATCAGGAATTGGAAGAGCGATCGCATTGAAAATAGCTGAGAATGGTCACCAAGTTTATGGAACGTACAATACCCATGAAATTCAATCTGACAATCCGCTCATTCAATACGCTCATTTGAATGTTTTGGATGACAATCTTTCATTTGATTATTTACCAGAAACCTTATCAGGAGTAATATATTGTCCAGGGACAATCAATCTTCGTCCTTTCGAGAGAATTAAACCAGTTGATTTTGCGCATGACTATAATTTACAAGTCGTTGGCGCTATAAAAACAATTCAAGCCGTTGTTTCAAAATTAAAAAATACCGATAATGCGGCTATACTTTTATTTTCAACGCTTGCCGTTCAAACTGGTTTGCCCTTTCATTCGCAAGTTTCTGCTTCTAAAGGAGCAATTGAAGGTTTAACAAAAGCATTGGCTGCTGAATACGCTCCAAAAATCAGAGTTAATTGCATAGCGCCTTCGCTTACCGATACTCCTTTGGCTGCATCGTTATTAAATACTGATCAGAAAAAGGAAGCTAATGCATTGCGACATCCGCTCAAAAGAATAGGAACGACAGATGACATTGTGCATCTCGCAGACTTTTTATTATCTGCAAATGCCAGTTGGATTTCAGGGCAAATCATGCATGCAGATGGTGGGATGTCTACGTTAAGAGTTTAATAACGATTCTAAAAGTTCAATTCAATTTCATTTTTCGAACGTAATTTTATAGTGCGTATGCAGTTTGAACGTATCGTTAAGAAGTGAAATCTAAATATCTTAATACTTTTCATACCAGCTAAATTTTTCATCAACGATATGTGACTTTTCATTTTTTAAATATTCCAAAAAGGACATAGAAACTGGAGAATGTTTCTTCCCTTTTAACCATATTAAACTCCAAGTTGTTATAATTGGAAGACCTTTGATTGGAATAATTTGCAA
>JBIIWQ010000272.1:0-3387 GCA_044338805.1 Crocinitomicaceae bacterium | reverse complement strand
ATCTGTAATTGCTTCATCCACTCCAGGTACTAAAGGAACATTGTAGGATTTGACAGCCTGTTTTGCACTCAATTTATCTCCCATCAACTCCATTGATTCAGGAGATGGGCCAATCAGTTTCATTCCAGCATCTTTAACTTTTCGAGCAAAATTTGCGTTTTCAGATAAAAAACCATAACCTGGATGAATAGCATCAACATTTAATTCTTTACAATAGTCTAGAATTAAATCTTGTTTTAAGTAGCTTTCTGAACTTGGACTTTCTCCAACGTAAACAGCTTCATCAGCTTCTAAAACATGCGGTGAATTTCGATCTGCATCAGAATAGATTGCAACACTCGTGATGTTCATTTTTTTAAGAGTTCTGATTACACGTCGCGCAATTTCTCCTCTATTTGCAATTAGAACTTTTTTCATTCTATTATTGATACTTAAGGTAGTTTTATTTTACCGTAAAAATACAGAATTGATTTTAAGTAAAAAACAATTTAATTAGAAGATTTAGGATATTTTCATTTTATTCTTTGGAACAATAAATTGAATAGAATGGTCCAATGCCAATGGAATTGGAGTTTGTCTTTTTTTACGTTTAACTGGGTATTTTTTGTTTTGTTTTTTTCTAAATACATCTAAGAAATGCTGTGCGAGTTTGAAATTATCAAAATTATCATAATCCTCTTGATAATGCAGCCCTGCTCCTTGAGTAAAAGGACCAAGTTGTTTATTCTGAATTACAGAATAGTCATTTGATTCATTGAAAATATTTACTCTGAAAGTACCACTTTCATTCAAGAGATAATCTAAACTAACATCTCCAATTAAAGCACTTTGATTTTGTTGATCAACAGTATTGTTTTCTACACCAAAACTTCCAGTAAAAATTAATCGGTCATTTAAAAAGCCTTTTGAAACCCCAAATTCATAGGAGTTTTCTCCTGTAAGTTTATCAGAACCTAAATTCACATTTAATTTATAATCTTTTGAGACCATTGCTAACATTGAATTGATTTGATTCGTCACCAAATCTAATGCTGCAGATCCATTGGCAGCTGCACTACCTGTTAATGGTTGAAATTTTTTCCATAATAACAACGAAAAAAATTGACGATTTAATTCAACTGGATCATTTGTAATTCTCGCTAGCAATGTTTTATCTGTTTCACTTGCTTTTGGAGCTTTTATGTCAAAACCAATACTTGGTTTCATTAATGATTCCGTTAGCCCCAAATAACATAAAACCTTTTGGTTTGTTCCTTTCCCTGTTCCTTGTAATTGGTCTGGAGCAATTTCTGCTAAATTGGCATTGACTTCATAATAGGTTTTTAAATCTAGAACTGCATTATAAGGATCCCCCGTCCATGCGATTGTTCCTCCTTCAACAATATGGAATGGTTGTTTTATTGGACCCAGAGCAAAATTGTATAAACCATCTTTTACTTTAAAAGTACCATCCATAGTTAAATCACCCAAATTATCAAGTTTTATTGCAATATCACCACTCCCTTTTGTGGATATTTCATCACCTGTTTGTTCGTTGAATATTATTTTTAATTGAGCGTCAGGGGTAACTCTAAAATTTAAATTTAAATCAACACCCGTAAAATCTATTTTCGCTGGATCAATTGAAACAGATTGATCTTTTTTCTTGAAAGTAATGAAGCTTTCTTCTTCATCCAATTCAGCAGCACCATACATTGGAAATATTACAGTCGTTCCTTTTCCTGTTTGTAAATCAACAGTTATTTCAATATTATCAGCATATCCAAAGATGTCTGAAGTGCCTGTAACATAGGCTTTTCCATAGTAATAATCACCCTCCTTGTATTTAGTATTCAGAACCATGAATTTATCAATTGGTTTACTCGAGTTAAATCCAAAGAGTCCCCCTTCTTCTTTTATAATGTCATTTTCTAAATCAAATTGCAGGTCAAAATTCCAATCTTTGTAATTTTCATGATATACAGAGCCTATCAATACACCAGTGTTTCCCTCTTCGTCTAAAACGGGCATATTATCTATGTAAAATCCATATTCGTCAACAGATATTTCACCATTAAAACCAAAATTCACTCCTAAAATTTCAATTTTGGCATTTCCACCGATGAGCTCAATGTCTCCATCTAATTTTGGAGAATCTGGTGTCCCTGTAACTTTTAAACGGCCATCAATAACTCCCTTTATATTATTTACTATATCTGGATCCATAAAGGCATTCGTGAATTGAAGGTCCGTTTGATCAAAAAGTAAATTGAAATCTAAATTTTCTGTTTCACGATCTAGAAAATAATTACCGTCAAATTTGAAAGTTTGATTTCCTTTATAAAGTAAATCGCCTATCAAACCGACACTTTCTCTGGCTTTATTCCATTCGGATTGAAAAAACACGTCACCAACTTCTTCATTGTTAATGTAAAGGTCTTGAATCGTTGCATCACCCATGTAATTAAGGTTTGTATAGGGATTTGAAATATTTCCCCAACCATTAATTAATCCTTTCATATTAACATCTGCACCGATAAGAACACCTAACTCTTTCAAATCGATATCATTAATTTTGAAATTGAGTTTGTCGAGATCATTTCGCGAAAGACAGCCATCTATTGAAATGTATTGTTTGTTGCGTTCAACTTTGAATTTAGAAATATGAAGTTCATTTTCCGCAATAGCAAAATCAGATTGATTTTCGATTTCCCAGCGTTGGTCATTGATACTAAAATAGGAAGGACGTAAAGTGAAATGAAGGTTCTTATTATCAATTATTGATGTTTCCCATAATATCATTGATTCATTCAACGTATTAGGATTCCATGATAATTCAGAAATAAGTGAATTTTGTTTTCCTCCAGTTTTAAAGTGAACATTATCCAGTGAAATGGAATCATTATAAATAAATTTATTTACAGAATAATCCGCAGATATTTCTGTAGATGTTAGGGTTTGACTCAAATCAATTCCCTCAAATATCATTGTTTGATAAATGATTTTCGAAGAATTTAAATCCATGAAAAAATCTTCTTTTAATCCATCGTAATGTCCGATTAAGGAGGTTCCTGATGAAACAATAATATCCGGGGCAAAAATCGCTAGGAAATTATTCAAATCTTTGGCTACAATAGAATATGTAAAATCACTTTTAAAAGAACTGGGTTTCATTCTCACAACTTTATCCTCCACAATTGATGGAAAAACTTTCACGAATTGATCAGCAAAATCGGAAAGAAGTGTTGCGAAATTAATTTTCCCTTTTAGTGAGACATCAGCAATAGCACTTTTTATCGTAAACTCGTCTTGAATTGCTCCCCTTAAAATAGACACTGTTAAACTTGGAATTACAATTTCTCTTAATCCTTCAGTATATTTCATACTATTCATAGTAATATAACCCGA
>JBIIWQ010000271.1:0-3397 GCA_044338805.1 Crocinitomicaceae bacterium | reverse complement strand
TTTGTCTTTAGGCGCATTAGTTATGGCCTATTTGATCATTCAATTCTTTAGAATACCAGCTAGAACGTGTGTTTTTACTGATAATGATATCATTTGTCCTGCTGACGGAAAAGTAGTTGTAATAGAGGAAGTTTTAGAAACAGAATATTTTAATGACAAGCGCATTCAGATTTCAATTTTTATGTCACCAATGAATGTTCATGCCAACTACAATCCTATTTCAGGAATTGTAAAATATGTAAAATATCATGCTGGATTGTTCCTTGTTGCTTGGCATCCAAAAAGTAGTACGGAAAATGAACGTACAACGATGGTCATTGAACATTCTTCAGGAAAGGAAGTTCTATTCAGACAAGTAGCTGGTGCAGTAGCAAGACGAATCTGTTATTATATTCAACCTGAACAAAAAGCAATTACAGGAGAAGAATTCGGTTTCATTAAATTTGGATCTCGAATTGACGTTTTTTTACCGCTCGATTGTCAAATAAATGTTAAAATTGGTGATAAAGTTCAAGGGAAACTTTCAAAACTTGGAATGTTTAAATAAAAAAATGTAAATTCACATAAAAAACACACATAGCTATGAAAAAATTATTTTTTGCACTTGCGTTAATGACATTTGTAGGTTCTGTTGCTACAACAGCTTACGCAGCTTCTAACGGAGTATCTACTGAAATTAAGAAAGACGATAAAAAGAAGAAGAAGAAAAAAGGAGCTTGTTGTTCTGCTGAAAAAGCTGCAACTGGAACTGAAACTAAAGCTTGTTGCACTAAAAAGCAATAATCATCTTTCAAAGATTTATAAAAACCGTTGGTCATTTGACTAACGGTTTTTTTTGTTACGTTTAATTAACAGTTATCTGCGCTCAACCGCAGTTGCACTGCGGTGTTATAATAAATTTCGACTATTCAAGTAAATAAGAAAGTTTATGTAAATTTAAATGCATTTCAAACGCAGCAGTGCAGCTGCAGCGCAGCGTGGGTGTTTTTCATACGCAGCAGCAAAACTGCAGCGCAGCAGTAACGGAGCGGTAATCTATTTTATCACAATCCCAACCGGGCAATGATCGGATCCTTTTACATCATTTAAAATAAATGATTCTGAAACTCTTGGTAAAAAAGCACTCGAAACAAGAAAATAATCAATTCTCCATCCCACGTTTTTGTCTCTTGCACCACCTCTATAACTCCACCAAGAATATTTCACTTCGTCACCGTTAAGCGCTCTGAATGTATCCACCAATCCATTATCTGAAAATGTATCCATTCCTGTAATTTCTTCTTGCATATAACCCGCTGACTTGTTGTAATTTTGTTTTGGTCGCGCCAAATCAATTGCTTTGTGTGCCACATTAAAATCGCCGCAAACGATTACAGGTTTTGTCTCTTCTAAGCGTTTCATGTATTTTAAGAAGTCTTCGTCCCACGTTTGACGATAAGGAAGTCGCAATAATTCGCTTCCAGAATTTGGAACGTAGACAGTGATTACAAAAAACTCTTCAAATTCAGCGCACGTAACTCTTCCTTCATTATCATGATCTCCAACGCCAATGTAATACGTTACGGCAATCGGATTGTGTTTCGTTAGAATCGCTGTTCCTGAATAACCTTTTTTTTCAGCTTCATTCGCATAAACATGGTATTCAGACAATTCGGCAACTGCTTCTTTTACTTGATCTACCGTTGCTTTCGTTTCTTGAAGACAAATTATATCGGCATTTACACGTCGCATATCGGCTACAAAACTTTTTTGCATGATAGCCCGAATTCCGTTGACATTAAAAGAGATGATTTTCATTATTTAATATTTTTACCAAACTTAAGTAAGTTAAAGGAATTCCCAATATCTAACGAGAAATTAATTGTCATAATTATGGAATAATTACCTTTACGGTATGCAATATTTCGACAAGCTCAATACATCGCATTTCGACGAGCAAACAATTCACGATTTAGAATTTACAACCATTCGAGACTGGCTTGTTGAATATGCTATTGGTCCTACAGCAAAAAAGCGACTTGAAGTATTAGTTCCATCGAATCATTTTCCTTCAATTGAAACAGATTTACGAAAAGTAAACGAATTATTATCAATCAGAAACGATGGCGAAACGTTTCCTGCGCTCGATTTTGAAGAATTATCGAGTGAATTGAAAATGTTACCCATAAAAAATTCAGTTCTTTCTTTAGAAGGATACATGAAAATTTCGCAGGCATCAGAATTAGTGAATACGCTATTATTGTTCTTCGATAAACGAGAAAAGGAATATCCTTTATTATCACAGCTTCATGAAAATGCCTATTTCACGAAAGAAATTATTGAATTAATAGACGCTGTTTTTGATAGAAGCGGAAATGTCAAAGATGATGCATCCAAATTGCTTTATGCAATTCGTCAAAACATAAAAACCATTCGGACGCAAATAAATAGAAACTTCGATAAGGAGGTTAGAAGGTTAGCAAAAGAGAATGTATTAGGTGAAACAAAAGAAGCGTTCGTCAATGACCGACGTGTTTTAACTATTTTATCATCACATAAAAGAAAAATCTCAGGATCTGTTGTCGGATCGAGTAAAACAGGTAGTTTAACATTCATCGAGCCGCAAGTTAATATTGCTTTGAGCAATGAATTAGAACTATTACACGACGATGAACGCAAAGAAATTTATCGCATTCTCCAAGTTCTAACGCGTGAAATAGCCGTTTTCCATCCGTTAATAAAAGCATATCAAACGATATTAACTGAAATAGATTTCGTTAATTCTAAAACCAGATTAGCCATTGAATTAAATTGCGTTTTACCAAAAATTGAATCGGAAACGCAAATAGAACTCATTGACGCCTTCCATCCTATTCTATGGAAAGCGAATAAAATTGCGGGTAAAAAAACGCATCCTCAGTTCATCAGTCTGGACAAATTTTCACGCATGTTGGTTATTTCTGGGCCAAATGCTGGAGGAAAAAGTATCACTTTAAAAACCATTGGATTGTTGCAATTAATGCTTCAATCTGGCTTGTTAGTTCCTGTGAATGAAAATAGTAAAATGTGTTTTTTTAATCAGGTATTGACAGACATTGGTGATAATCAATCAATCGAAAATGAATTGAGTACGTATTCTTATCGGTTGAAACGTATGAAATATTTTCTTGAAGTTTCCAATAAAAGAACCTTGTTATTATTAGATGAATTTGGAACTGGTTCGGATCCTGATTTAGGTGGCGCATTGGCAGAAGTGTTTTTTGAAGAACTCTACAACCGAAAAAGTTTTGGGGTTATCACAACGCACTATGCTAATATTAAATTAAAAGCAGATCAATTGAAGAATGCGATTAATGGCTGTATGTTGTTTGATACAGAAACATTAGAACCACTTTATAAATTCTCTATTGGTCAACCA
>JBIIWQ010000036.1:0-11762 GCA_044338805.1 Crocinitomicaceae bacterium | reverse complement strand
GATTTTAGCTTGATATAAAACTGTATTTTTGATACAACATCAAAATTTAATTTAGTGAAATTCATATTATTTATTTTTCTGCCGTATTTCACTTTTGCCCAATGTGATACAACCATAAAAGGAGTCTACTATTCTTGGTTACAATATGATTTGAATAAGAATCCTTATGAAATTGGTGAATCGTATGAAAATGGAATTCGAAATGGCAAATGGGTTTTTCGAGATCAACAAGAACGTATTTATCAAGAGGCACAGTATATCAATGATACCTTAAAGGGTGCAGCCAAAGAATTCACTTATATAAACTTTCCAATCACCGTAAAAATAGAAGGACTTTATGTGGAAGGTCACAAAACAGGGCGTTGGGTTGTAAAAGAACGCGAACGAAAATTTAAACGCTGGAAAACGATTGTGGTTTTGCTTTATGACCGACAAGAACAATTGATTAGCAAATCAATCACCTATTCGAATGGCGTGCCGAAAGTGGAAATATTCTTTGCTAAAAATGGAGAAGAAATCTTTTACCGCTTTTACAAACGTTCTGGAAAAATGATTCGTGAAACAGATAAAAGTCCCTGGGTAACGGTTTTGCTCTAATGAAAATATGTACGCAAAAAAAATCCTCATACTTCAGCAGTATGAGGATTTTTAGTTTAATTAATTTGGATTTTTGGAAAAGAATTATTCAGGAAACAAACTTAACAATCCTTCTTCAGAAGCATCACAAATTCCTCGTTCAGTTATTATTTTTGTAATTAGTCTTGCCGGTGTTACATCAAACCCATAATTACTTGCAGGAGTTGTTTCAGGACAAATTAATACTGGTTCAATTTTTCCAGATGGACCTTTACCAATCATATAGCGCACTTCATCTTGATTGCGTTCTTCAATTGGAATTTCTTTTAATCCATCACGAATTGACATGTCTAAAGTCGTTGAAGGCAAAGCCACATAAAATGGAATATTGTTGTCTTTCGCAGCAAGCGCTTTTAAATATGTTCCAATTTTATTAGCTACATCACCATTTCGAGTTGTTCTATCTGTTCCAACAATCACCATGTCAACCATTCCGTGCTGCATAAGATGCCCTCCAGCATTGTCAACAATCAAGGTATGAGGAACATCGTGTTTTGTCAATTCATAACAAGTAAGATTTGAACCTTGGTTTCTAGGTCGAGTTTCGTCCACCCATACATGAACTTTTATTCCTTTTTGGATTGCTTGATAAATGGGTGAAGTTATTGTTCCCCATTCAACACATCCGAGCATTCCAGCATTGCAATGTGTCAAAATATTAACCGCCTCACCGTTTTTATTTTTGGCAATTTCTTCGATAATTGGTAAACCATGAACGCCTATCATTCGACAAGTTTCAACGTCTTCTTCAACAATTGCATTTGCAGCATCCCAAGCGCATGTTAAAAAGTCTGATTCACAATTATCTAATGCAACACGCATTTTATCTAATGCCCAAAACAAGTTAACTGCTGTTGGACGAGAAGCTCTCAAGTCAGAAAATGCTTGATCTAAAAATGTTCCTTCCAACTCGTCTTCAATCATTTCTCTGACAGCTAAATAAATTCCATATGCCGCAGTTGCACCAATTAGAGGAGCTCCTCTAACGGTCATTTCTTTTATCGCTTCTTCAGCATCTTCGTATGTTTCAAGCTTAACAACAACAAATTCATGCGGAAGTTTGCGTTGATCAATTACTTCAACATACTTGTCTTCTGTAGTCCAAATGGTACGAAATTTACTCATGTATTATAATTCAGTTTTTTATTATTTCTATTTGATTAAAATCAATTGCGGTATTTTTCCAATTTGCTTCAGTTCCAGGTCGAGTAAGTTGGATTGTTTGATAACCAATTTGATCCGCAGCATCCAATTCTTCAACAATATCAGAAAGAAAAAGAATTTCAGATGGCTTTAGCAATAATTCTTCAGCTATTTTTTGGTAGGTTTCTTTCTCTCTTTTTGTTCCTGTTGTGGTGTCAAAATAATTGGAGAAAAAGGGAGTTATATCACCACTTTCGCTGTATCCAAAAATTAATTTTTGAGCAGTAATTGAACCAGAAGAAAAAACCCCCATTTTTAATCCTTGTTTCTGCCATCTTTCTAAAGCATCAGCAACAGCGGCATATACATGACCTTTTATTTCGCCATTTTTGTAGCCATTTTCCCAAATGATGCCTTGTACAGTTTTTAAAGGAGTTATTTTTCTGTCCTCAAGACTCCATTGTAAAAGCTTTTCAATTATTTCATCAACAGAACGAATTTTTTCCCCTTCCAAAGAATAAGCTAATTCAACCGTTTTTTTAAACGCTTCTTGAACCTCTTGCAAATGTGTTAATTCCTTTAATTCAAAAATATGTTTTCTAAAATAGGGAAACAATGTATCATAAACGAAACTAATTGAAGTTGTTGTTCCTTCAATATCAGTTAGAATATACTTAACGTTTTTGATTTGCATGTTGTAAAGATAAAAATCATAAAGAAACTGTTCCGCTTAAGATGGTATAAATATTGCTAATTTCGTGTAACATTTAAATTACTTCCCATGAAAAACAAAATGAAAAGTAAGCAAATTGCTCTCACCTTGTTTTTAGTTCCAACACTCATCTTCAGTCAAGTCACACATCCATCTGAAACTACTGGTAATTCAGAAAAACAAATTGGATATGGATCTGTAGCTGGTGAAATGGTTGATTTTGAAATGTATGAAGAGGCTTGTAAGGCTTTTCAAACACAAGACAGTGTTCAATTTTCTCAACAGCAACGTGACTATACTTCAAAAGATCGAGAAGTTTCTAATGATAAAGCTTGGAATTATGTTGTTGAAACAATTCTTTTTGAAAAAGAATACGAGGCATTAGGTATTGAAGTAAGTCAAAAGGAATTTTATGCATATTTGTTTGGGACAGATGGTTTTCCTGTTTTGCCTGAAATAGCGCTAGGATTTGCAGATCCTGTAACTGGTTTGTTTAATGCTAAATTGCTTGAAGAAAGAATTGAGGAACTGAAATCATCAAACGATGAAAATGTTCAAAAACTTTGGGAAGACTCCAAAAAATATTATACTGATCGGATAAAACAAGAAAAGTATTTTTCTATAGTGAAACAAGGGCTGTATGCAACAAAACTAGAAGAAGCAGAAGCTTATTCTTCACAAAATGATATCAAAGTAATATCGTATGTTTTAAGAAGGTATTCTGAAATTAATGATGACGAGATTGAAATTTCAGATTCAGAATTGTTGAAATACTATGAAGAGCACAAAAATGATAAAAAGTATGAAAACGAAAGCGCAAGAAGAGAGGTTCGTTTTTTTAATATCGAAATAAGTCCGTCCAAAGATGATTCTTTGAAATTTGAAAATGAAATAATAAATTTGAAAAACAGTTTTGGAACTGCCGCGAATGATTCACTATTTGTTATTCAAAACAGTGATGTGAAGTTTTATTCTTCTGCAAAGATAGCAACCGCTGTTCCAGAGGGACATGAAAAAGAACAACATTTGCAATCCTATCCGCAATATATGGATACAGTTTTCAAAGCTTGTTCAATTGGTGAAATTGTAGGACCTTATGAAAGCAAAGGAAATGTTGTGATTTCTAAAGTAATTGGGTTTACGCCAACACGAATTAAATCGCGTCACATCTTATTAGCATCAAACGGTTTAACTGATGCGAAGGTGATTGATCAAAAACAAAAAATCGCTGATAGTTTGATCAAAGTTATTACAAAAGAAAATTTTGAAGAATTTGTAACAAAGTATAGTGATGACAAAGGCTCTATGCCAACCGGTGGATTGTTAGACAATTTCATAGAAGCAGAAATGGTTCAGGAATTTGCTACCTTCTGTGCTACCAAACCAATTGGATATATTGGCACTGTGAAAACCGATTTTGGAATTCATATAGTTGAGGTATTAGAAAGAGACGCAACAATGTTTCCGGTTTTAGCATCAATTCACAAATCATTGAGAGCAAGTCAGTCGGCTACTGATGTAGTAGAAATTGAAGCTAATAATTTACGAAATGAATTGGAGTCTAAAATCTCAAAAAAAACAGATTTAAAAGCTAAAAATGAATTGTTCGATACAATAGCAGAAAGAGCTGGATATTTTGTACGCCCTCTAAGTATTTTAGAAAATGCCCCAAAGATTTACGGTTTCACAACAGAAAAGGCAGAAGATGAAATATTAAAACTTGCTTATTTAGGTGATGTTAAAATAGGAGATATTTCAACCCCTATTAAAGATAATGACCGTTATGTTATTGCGATGGTTTCTTCGATTCAAGTAAAAGGAGTTCCGACCTTCTTAGATATTGAAGATATTATGAAACGGGATTTAATTGAGGAGAAAAAAGCAGCGCTTTTAACAACACAAATGTTAGAAGATAAATCATTAAAAGCATTAGCGAAAAGGACTAAAAAAGAAGTGATAAAAGCGGAAATATCTTTTGAAAATCCTATTATTATTGGAGGGGGTTACGAGCCTGAAATTATTGGAATATTGTTCTCTGGTATGAAAAAAGGTCAATTGACGAAACCGTTAAAAGGTAAAATGGGTATTTATGTTGTGCAAATAGAAAAGTCTATTAAAATTGATTCTTCAGCCAATAACAAAGATGAAATGGTGGCGGAATATGATATTGACAGTCAATTATTAGCAGCAATGAAGAAAAAAGCAGAAATAATTGACAACAGAAGATTCTTAAAAGCAGGAATTAGAAGATAAAATATTCATGCGTTATAAAAAAGCACCAAGCGTTCCGTGTTCAAGATACCAATAGAACACCAGAAGAAAGAGCTATTCACGAAAAGAAAGTGAAGAAGTGTTTAAAAGCAGCAACAAATTAGTCGATTAAACATTTTTATTTTTAGCGTATTTTAATTACATACTTTTGATCTAATGAAATCAATCATTACATATTGTTTGTTGCTGAGCTTCTTTGTGTTGCTGACTCCTCGCGATGTATGGCATGAGTGTGAACATCATGCTGTAGAGCATCATGTTATGGGTGATCACCATTCATCAATAGATCGGATTTTTTCACCTTCCAACGAATAGGCTAATTCAACTGTTTTTTTAAATGCCTCTTGAACCTCTTGCAAATGGGTTAAATCCTTTAATTCATTAATATGTTTTCTAAAATAGGGAAACAATGTATCATAAACGAAACTTATTGAAGTGGTTGTTCCTTCAATATCAGTTAGAATATACTTTACGTTTTTGACTTACATGTTGTAAAGATAAAAATCAAAAAGTATTTGCTTCATCTTATATGGTATAAAAATTGATAATGCGCTGTAACATAAAATGACTTTGATGGTCAAACTTAAAATAAAGACTTATGAAAAAAGCATTACTATTTTTCACTTTCGGTTTAACAAGTTTATTTTCTTTTACTCAAAAAGGTCAAATTGGAGTTTTTATTCCAATTGATAGCCCAATCAAAAGTGTTATGCCTAACATGAGTACGAATGTTGGATTTGGTTTACAAGGTTCATATAGTCCTTTTCATGGTTCTCCTTTTTACATTGAATTGAAGGGAAGTTGGGGAACGTATTCTCAAAAAACGCTTGATCAGACTTATTATTTTTCTGATTCGAGTCAAACAACCACAAATGTATATTATAAAAGTTCCATGAGAAAGTATTTACTAGGAACAAAATTTATGATTGGAAATGATTTCCGAATGGTTAGAGGATTTGTTACGCCACAAATTGGCTTGGCTAAATATCGAACGAATATTGTAATTACAGATCCATCAGATGTTGATGATTGCAAACCTCTAGATAGAAAAACAACTCAAAAAGATATCGGTTTTGTGTATGGTGGAGAATTGGGAATTGAAATTTCTTTAGATAGAATTTTCAAAACCTTTGAAGATGAAAACAAACATAAATTGCTGATTTCAGGAAGCTTTTTAAATGGGTTTAATCATTTTGAATATGCGAATGTAAGGTATATGAAGGATGAAGTTCACGGCACCAATGTAACTCACGCAGATGCTGATATAAATACAACGTTCATCAATTTATCAACCAACGAAATTCATGAGCATAAAATAGGTGAATTGTATCACACTTCTTTGATGTACTGGGGAATAAATATTGGGTACGTTTATAACTTCTAGAATTATTTTGGCATTTTAAAATCTGAAAATTTAAGTTCAAGTTTTGATTCTGTATAATTTGGAATCCATCCAGTCATATCAATAAAAATTCGAATTGCTTTTACAAAGGGATTATTTTCACCTGCATCGAACCAATGTTTTGTGCCCGCTGGAACAGAAATTAAATCCCCTTTTTCACAAAGTAGATTGAAAACTGGCTCTGTTTCAAGGTTGAACCAAAAAATCCCTTTACCATCAACAAAAAATCGAATTTCATCTTCTGAATGTGTGTGTTCTGCCAAAAATTTTGAACGAATAGCATCGTAATTTTCTGTCAATTTGTTTATTGAAATAACATCTGCCGTTAAATATCCACCACTTTCCATAAACGGATTTAGGTCTTTGGAATAAGCATCTAAAATTTCTGTTTGAGAAGCATTATCATCAAACTGTATCGAACATTCCCATTGGTCAAAGAATATTCCTCGATTAGTAAAAAATTCACGAATCTCATTTGGATTTCGTATTTCAATGTTTTGTTCAGGAATAGAAAGAATCGCCATTTTTAGAATTATGAATTACGAATTACAAATTACGAATTTTGTCGAAGCATCCATTCACATTGGCACAAATATTCCAAAGATTCAAGGTGTCTTTTTGCTTCAAATAAATTTCTTCCCCAAGCATACGTGCCATGTTTACGCATAATGAAGGAATGATTTTGAAGTTTTGATTTACTGTTAATAAGTGTTTTTGCAAATGCTTTAATATCTTGTGAATTATCAAAAATTGGTATTTCAAGAGCGTTTTCATGTGAGACTTGTCCTTCAAATCCTTTTTGAATTTCATATTCCTTAACTATTAATTTGTCAGATAGAAGTGATGATAATACAACTGGGTAAACAGAATGACTGTGAAGTATAACAGTCGATTCAGGAAATAGTTCATAAATAGCACAATGAATTAATGTTTCGGCTGATGGTTTTAATCCTTCAAACTCTCCGCAGGAAACACCTTCATTTGTTATCGTAATAAAATCATTAGAATGAAATTGAGATTTGTCAATTCCTGATTTTGAAACCCAAATTAATCCTAAATCGTCTTTAAAAGAATAATTAGTCGAGGTAGCTGGCGACCATCCTTTCAAATTGTAATGACGAATTGTTTCTGCTAATTCTGTTTTAAGTTGAGATGATGACATTATTAGTAACGTTTATGGGTGTAAATTATTTTTTTGGTAGCCAAATTGCGAATGTCGTTCCTTTTCCAATTTGACTTTTTACGTCAATTGTTCCTTTATGCTCCTGAATGATCAGCTTAACATAATATAAACCAAGTCCAAATCCTTTTACATTATGAAGGTTTCCGGTTGGAATGCGATAAAACTTATCAAAAATCATTTTTAATTCTTCACGTTTCATTCCAATTCCGTTATCAATAAACTCAATCAAAATTCCTTTTTTCTCCGTTTTTGTAGTGATTTTAATTTCAGGTTTTCCTTCACAATATTTAACAGCATTGTCTAACAAATTGTAGATTACATTTGTAATATGCACGGGATCGGCAATTATTTCGCCTGATTCGGCATTCAAATTTAATTCAACGTTTACACCTTGTTCTGACTGATTGAAATTAACGTTTTCTTGAGCTTCAACCAATAATTCATGAATGTCCATGACTTCTTTTGTTAAAACTAAATGTTCCTTATCTAATTTGGCAACATTTAAAACACGTTCAACTTGTGTTTCAAGGCGTTTATTTTCTTTGTGAATAATTCCAGCATAACGTTTTAATTTTTCCTCGTCATTTGAAAAATCATTTCTTAACAACATCTCACTTGAAAGTGCAATTGTAGCAATTGGTGTTTTCAATTCATGCGTCATGTTATTAATGAAATCTGTCTTTATTTCTGATAATCTTTTTTGACGAAGAATTACTGTTAACGTATAACCAAAAAACACAAGAACTAATAAAACAATAATCGAAACATAAATCCAAGGAGAGATTAATGGCTCTGCATTATTAATCGATTCTGATATCACATTTGGAAAATAAACTGTGAAATAATGACCATCCTTTTTCCAGCTTAATTTAGCTGAGGTTATTCCAGTTATTGTATCTGAAACGGGCGCGTAAAGAGAGTCTTTAGTGAATTTTATTAGATTTCCAAAAACAATCGAATCTGTGAAACAATCGTAAATACCATATTGAAAATCTTGGTGAATGTTTTGATCGTAAAATTCTTTCTTTAGAAGTGTTTCTAAATAATAAGGATGTAATTCTTCATTGATATCAACAGTGAAATAATTCGTTCGAACTTGTTTTACAGCTCCATAAAGGTCAGAACTATCAGCAGTTTGAGTAGAGATTTCTTCCAATAAATTTCTTAATGCAATATGTGCTTGTTCTGAAAACTGCTTGAGATTCAAACTGTCCTCCTTTTCCTGAATAGCAATGTTGGTTTGCTGAATAGCAATAGTTTTTCGCATCCAAACCATTTGTACAATAAGAATACTAACTAAGGATATAATTCCTAGTATAACTACGGCGTTAATATTCCTTCTATTCATTCGGTTTTAATAAGTTGACATCGTAGGGTCAATCTCATTGGCCCATGCAAGGATTCCGCCCGTAAGATTGTATAAGTTTTCAAAACCATAATTATCTTCTAAAAAATGGATAGCATTGCCACTTCTTGCTCCAGAACGACAATGAATTATTACTTTGCCCTCTTTTTTTATTTTATTAATGTTGTTTGGAATTTCTGATAAAGGGATTAGTAATCCATTTAAAGTACAAATGTCATTTTCATGTGGTTCTCTGACATCTATCAATTGAAAATCTTCCTTATTGTCAATCATTTTTTTTAATTCCGATACAGTTACTGCTTTCATAAGATGAATTTGAATTTCAAAGTTAAGCTATTTCACTCAATTATTGGGCACAAAAAAACTCATCAGTTTTGACGAGTTTTTTTCGATTTTTTGACATTTTCAAATTTTATTAAAATCCTTGTACTCCATTCACAGTAGTATATTTCAAAATATTCTTTTTATCAGGATAAATTCTTGCGAAAGCAGATTGCACTGCAAGCGTTCCTTCATGGAATCCGCATAAAATCAATTTCAACTTATTTTCATAGGTGTTAACATCTCCAATTGCATAAATGCCAGAAATATTAGTGGAATAGTCTAATGTGTTGACTTTTATCGCATTTTTATCAATTTCCAATCCCCAATCTGCAATAGGACCCAAACTAGGTTTAAGACCAAAAAGTGGAATCAAATGATCGGTTTCACGAATAATTTCGCCATCTTTTTGATGCGTAATCACGACACTTTCTAAAACATCTGACCCGTTAATTCCAGTTACTTCAGCTTCAGTAACTAAAATAATTTTTCCTGATTCAGCCATGTCTATTACTTTTTGAACTGAATCTAAATGCCCGCGAAACGAACTGCTTCTGTGCACTAAGACTACTTCTTTCGCAATGTTTTTTTCTGCAAGGAATATTGACCAATCCAAGGCTGAATCGCCTCCTCCAGCAATTACAACTCTTTTTCCTCTGTAAAATTCAGGGTCTTTGATAATGTATTCAACGCCCTTGTCTTCGTATTTATCTAATGAATCAATTGGAGGCTTTCTTGGTTCAAAAACACCCAAGCCACCAGCAATAATTACTATTGGTGCTTCATGTTTTGTGCCTTTTATCGTTGTAACAATGAATTTATCATCAGCTGTTTTGTCAATTGTCATTGCTGCTTCACCTAAAGTAAATCCTGGCTTAAATGGAGCTGCTTGTTCCATCAAGTTGTCAATTAATTCTCCAGCTAAAATACTTGGAAATCCAGGGATATCATAAATAGGTTTTTTTGGATAAATTTCCGAACACTGACCACCAGGAAGGGGCAAAGAATCAATTAAATGACATTTTAATTTTAAAAGCCCTGCCTCAAAAACTGTGAACAAGCCAACTGGACCTGCGCCAATAATTATTATATCTGTTTGTATCATATGTTATCGTGAAAATATCGCCCAAAGTTAAACATAAGATCACTAAAAATCAATGAAACTCAATGTTTTTCCATTTATCATTAAATAAATTTCTTCGCAAATTCCCAAATTACAACACCTGCGCATACAGAAACATTTAAACTATGTTTCGTTCCAAATTGCGGTATTTCAATAATGTAATTAGAATCATCAATTACTTTTTGGTCAACACCATTCACTTCATTACCAAAAACAAGAGCAAATTTTGCATCGTTTAATGTGTCGATTTCATGTAAAAAAGTAGTTTTTTCTGTTTGTTCAATGCTACAAATTGAAACGCCAGCAACTTTTAATTCCTTCATAAGTTCATCGATCGATTGTCGGTATTCCCATTCAACAGTCGCTGTTGCGCCCAATGCAGTTTTTTGGATATCTCTATGAGGTGGGATGGCAGTTATTCCACATAAATAAATCTTTTCAACATTAAATGCATCAGCGGTTCTGAAGAAAGACCCAATGTTGTTTAAACTTCTGATATCATTGAGTATAACGATTATTGGAAATTTTTTTTGAAGCTTAAAATCTTCCTCAGAAACGCGGTCGAGCTCCCATAATTTAAGTTTTTTATTCATTTTGTTGAAAATATACAGCGAAGAAGTTTTGTCTACTCGTTGCTAGGCTTTAAATTTACCTACAAAAATCACAAAATCATTCCACTTGGCGACCAAAAAAGAAGAAAAAAGCGCGAACGAAACGCCTTTAATGAAGCAATACAATCAAATCAAGGCGCGTCATCCTCAAGCATTGTTATTGTTTCGCGTTGGTGATTTTTACGAAACTTTCGGTGAAGACGCTATTCGAACATCGAAAATATTAGGAATTACTTTAACAAAGCGCGGTGCAGGCTCATCTTCTGAAATTGAATTAGCTGGTTTCCCTCATCATTCAATTGACACCTACTTGCCAAAATTAGTTCGGGCAGGTTTGAGGGTAGCTATTTGTGATCAATTGGAAGATCCAAAAATGACCAAAACAATTGTCAAAAGAGGTGTTACGGAATTGGTTACTCCAGGCGTTTCTTTCAATGACAATGTTTTAGATAAGAATAAAAACAATTTTTTGTGCGCTATTCATTTTGATAAAGAGGAACATGGTATTTCTTTTTTAGATGTTTCAACAGGTGAATTTTTGGTTGCTCAAGGAAGTAAAGAATATATTGATAAATTGATTCAAGGATTCGAGCCAACTGAAATTCTTTATCAGAAAAATAAATCAAAGGAATACCAGGAACTTTTTGGCGATAAATATTATACCTTCCGTTTGGAAGATTGGGTTTTTACAAAAGATTTTTCAAATGAATCACTAAATAATCACTTTGAAACGAAGTCGTTAAAAGGATTTGGAGTTGAAAATTTGAATTTGGCCGTTATTGCCGCAGGAGCGATATTGTTTTACCTGTCAGAAAATCAACAAAATAGACTTGGACATATTACTTCGATTTCACGTATTGAAGAAGAGAAATATGTTTGGTTAGATCGATTTACTGTTCGTAATTTAGAATTAATCAGTTCCCCACATGAAAATGCTACCACTTTAGCTGATATTTTAGATCAAACAAAAACCCCAATGGGTGGACGTATGATG
>JBIIWQ010000041.1:0-10951 GCA_044338805.1 Crocinitomicaceae bacterium | reverse complement strand
TTGTATCAGAACCAAGAAAAAGTACTTTTTTACAACCATTACGCTCAATCCACAAATCTAGATTTGAAACTCCAACCATCAACGTTCCATTGATATCTATCTTGTGCACTGGTTTTTGATTCTTATCAAAAATTGAACGAATATCTAAAATATCTTTATCAACTTCTTGATTTTCAGTAAATATTACCAAACCATCAATGCCTTCTTCGGCGTCTTCATTTTTCATTGAAAACTCTTGAAGTTCAATATGTCTATCATTTACCCATGAAGTAAGGTATTGTGAAAACCGAGAATTGTCTTTTAAAAAAATCGTGTCTAATTTCATTGGTATCCTAATGCTGATTTTTCTAAATCAAGTTGGGAGTGCAAAAGTAATATATTTATCGACTTATATGTGAAAAAACACACATTAATATCCTAATATTTTTAAATAATCTGCTGCAGTTTGTTCTTCACTAAACAATTCCGTTTGCAATTTACCATTTTCATCACGTTGAATTAAGATATGTTTTGGTTCCGGAATTAAACAATGTTTTAATCCTCCAAAACCACCAATTGTTTCTTGATAAGCTCCTGTATTGAAAAAACCGAGGTATAAAACTTTGTTTCGATCATATTTTGGAAGATAAATAGCATTTGAATGTTGTTCAGAATTATAATAATCATCACTATCGCATGTCAAACCACCTAGTAAAACACGCTCGTAATCATCGTTCCAACGATTGACTGGCAGCATGATATATCGTTGGTTAATTGCCCAAGTATCTGGAAGATTTGTCATAAAAGAAGAATCAATCATGTTCCACTTTTCTCTATCATTTTGTTGTTTCTGGTGCAATACACTGAAAATAGCACCGCCACTTTCTCCGACTGTGAAGGAGCCAAACTCCGTGAAAATATTTGGTTCAGGAATTTCATTGTCAGCACAAACGCGTTGCACTTGCGTTAAAATTTCACGCACCATATAGGCATAATCAAAATCAAAAGCCAATGACTTTTTGATTGGAAAACCACCGCCGATATTTAATGAATCCAATGAAGGACATACCTTTTTTAAATCACTATAAATACGCAAACATTTTGTTAATTCATTCCAATAATAGGCTGTGTCGTTAATCCCGGTATTGATGAAAAAATGTAACATTTTTACTTCAACTCTAGGATTGTCCTTTAACATCGCTTTGTAAAAAGGAACTATTTCACGGTAACGAATTCCTAAACGGGAAGTATAAAATTCGAATTTCGGTTCTTCCTCTGATGCGATGCGAATTCCAATTTTCAACGGTTTATCTGTTCTAGCTAAAAGATCTTGCAACTCCTGGGTATTGTCAACAATTGGAATTACATTCAAATTTCCTTCATTGATTAATTCAGCAATGTTATCGATGTATTGTTTCGGTTTATAGCCGTTACAAATCACATATTTACCTGCAGTTAATTTCCCTGAATTGTATAGATTTCGAACAATGTCTATATCAAATGCAGAAGACGTTTCAATGTGAACATCATTTTTCAGAACCTCATCGAGCACAAATGAAAAGTGGTTGCTTTTCGTACAATACGAATAATAGTAATTACCAGAATAACCTAGATTACTTATTGCTTCTCGAAACCAACCTTTAGCTCGTTGTATATTATTCGATATTTGTGGTAAATAATTGAATTTCAATGGCGTTCCATAATCTGCAATTAAACGCATCAAGTCAATACCATGAAAAAATAAATGATCTTCTCTTAAATGGAATTCATTTTGTGGAAAATCAAATGTTTGGTCAATTAAATCAATATACTTCGTTCTCATTTACTTTTTCTGCACTAAATTATTTGTAAAAAAATTATAGAATTTCCAAAATTCGTTCTGTTGGACGTCCAATAACTGCTTTGTTTCCTTTTATTACGATAGGTCTTTCAATAAGTTTCGGAAATTTCACCATTGCATCAATCCATTCTGAATCAGAAAGAATTTTACCCTTAAAATTGGCTTTAAAATCATCTTCCCCTTTTCGAATTAACGCTTCTGGCTTGATGCCTAATTTGTCAAGAATAGCTTCTAAATCTTCATGTGTTGGATTGTTTTTCAGATAATCAACGACGGAATAATCCAATCCTTTATCATTAAGAAATTCAAGGGAACATCTGCTTTTCGAACAGCGCGAGTTGTGAAATACGATGATTGAATCTGCCATACATTATTAAAGGGATACAAAGATACATGTTTATTGAATCACACTATATGTTTTACTCTTTTTTTAAAAATCAAAAATCACGTTTCTCAACCAATCAATTGAGTGAAAAGTGCTTGATTATTATTCAAGTATTCATATTTAATATGTAATTTATCCAAATTGAAATAAATTCTCTTTAAATCTTCCTGACTCGTTAATTCTATTACGACAACCGCTGGTCCACTTTCTCTATTATTCTTCTTAGAAAATTGAAAAAAGGTAATATCATCATCCGGACCTAAAATTTCTGTAACAAAATCTTTAAATGCCCCTGGTCGCTGAGGAAATTGAATTAAGAAATAATGTTTTAATCCTTCGTAAATCAGAGAACGCTCTTTTATTTCTTCAGTGCGTATAAAACCATTATTGCTTCCACTCACAACACACATAATTTTTACCTTTAATTTCCTCTTGATCAAATTCCAAAACAACTCCGTTAGAATAATTATAAGGAGAAATTAAAACCCCTAAATCAGCATCCTGAACTGCTGCGGGATTACTTGAACGCAACTCACCTGATGTGCCTGATGAATAAAGATTAGACATGAGCCACTGAACCAGGATTTGTAACCAAGTTAAGTGGGACGGTAGATATGTTTCCTTTAGATATATATACCATTTGAAAATCCCATGGCAGTTTGAGCAGGACCAGTTGTAGAAAAATAACCGATTTGATATTTAGAGGACACTCCGTAAACCCCTCTAAAATTTATATTGGATACTAACGTTCCACTACCTCCAGGAACCAAAACTCAATTGACTATTTGGTTCGTCGTGCAGAGCGTATTATTAATTGTTATTTGAGAAAATGTAGTTCCCTCAATTACTAAAAGTAACGCGACTAAAAGATTTTTTTTCATAGTTAAGCAATTCATTGTAACAAGACCATTTAAAAACCTTAACATGTCAAAACATGAAAAAGTTCTTTAACGAATTTAATGAATGCTTAATCCGATATTAATACAATGAATAATTTGAAATGCTAAAAAAGGAGGTAAAAGGATACTTTATGAAGTAAATGGTTAGAATTAATTAGGCGAACAGTTTCACTTAATTCCCATACATCATCAAGAATGCTTTTAAGAAACCATTTATATCACCATCCATTACAGCGTCTACATTTCCAGTTTCATGTCCTGTACGAACATCTTTTACCAATTTGTATGGTTGCATGACATAATTACGAATTTGAGAACCCCATTCTATTTTTTTCTTCCCTGCTTCAATTTCGTTTCGTTTTTCAAGTCGTTCACGAAGCACCAATTCATATAATTGAGAACGTAATAATTGCATTGCTTTTTCTTTGTTTCCTAATTGAGATCGAGATTCAGAATTTTCGATTATGATTCCAGAAGGCGCGTGACGCAGACGAACTGCCGTTTCTACCTTATTTACGTTTTGACCACCTGCGCCACCTGATCTAAAAGTATCCCAAGTTATATCTGCTGGATTGATATTGATTTCAATATTGTCATCCACTAATGGATAAACGTATACTGAAACAAAAGATGTATGTCGTTTTGCATTTGAATCGAATGGTGAAATACGCACTAAACGATGCACCCCATTTTCTCCTTTTAAATATCCAAATGCAAATTCTCCATCAAATTCTAATGTAACTGTTTTAATTCCAGCAACATCTCCTTCTTGGTAATTGAGTTCTTTAATTTTGAAGCCGTTTTTTTGACCCCACATCATGTACATACGCATCAACATAGAAGCCCAATCGCAGCTTTCAGTTCCACCAGCACCAGATGTAATTTGCAATACAGCACTCAAAGAATCTTCTTCGCCTGAAAGCATGTTTTTCAATTCAATTTCTTCCACTTTATCTGCAAGAATGCTAAATTGTTCATCCGCTTCTTTGGGCTCTGCCATGCCTTCTTTGACAAATTCAATCAATACTTCCAGGTCATCAAAAGAGGCTTTCAATTGGTCATACGCATCTATCCAAAACTTCAACAAACGAATTGCTTTCATTTGAATTTCTGCAGCTTTTGGATCATCCCAAAAAGTAGGATCTTGAGATTTCAATTCCTCTTCTTGCAATTGCAAGCGCTTTTCATCTATTTTTAGATAAGCTCCAATAGCAACAATTCGTGCTAAAACTTCTTTGATTTGATCTGAATTTACCATGACACTGCGAAAGTAATCAAAAATATGTTGAACAAATTCCATTTTTCGCTTTGAAGACGCAAGAAAAATTATACATTTGCCTCAAAACTTTTATAAAATGAGCGTTCCACAAAATTTGAAATACACAAAAGACCACGAATGGGTGAGTGTTGAAGGCGATATCGCAACAATTGGTATTACAGCATTTGCACAAAGCGAATTAGGTGATATCGTTTATGTTGAAATTGAAACTGAAGGAGAGAGTTTAGATCAAGAAGAAGTGTTTGGATCTGTTGAGGCAGTAAAAACTGTTTCTGACCTTTTTATGCCAGTTAGTGGAGAAGTGCTTGAATTTAACTCAAACTTAGAAGCAAATCCTGAATTAGTTAACTCTGATCCTTACGGTGAAGGTTGGATGGTGAAAGTAAAACTTTCAGATCCTTCTGAAGTTGCTGGCTTATTAGACGCAGCTGGTTATTCTGCATTGATCGGATAATTAACACATAACATACTTTAAATCCCTTGATCATGTGATTGAGGGATTTTTTTATGTTGAAACATTCGTGATTCGTGATTAACGACATTAAATTTTTACCACATAGACACATAGGTCACATAGATTTGATAATCGTAAATTCCTCCTCATCCTGTTGTTTAATTCAACAACCAGCAATTTGTAATTTGTAATTTGTAATTTGTAATTTGCAACTATTAACTTTTAATAACTAGAACTTGACCCCCCAATATTCTCAATTGGATGCCACGTCGTTTTAATTTCTTGTGTGTCTGAAATCATATATAAATCTTGAGAATCAGCTTTCGACCAATCTTTAGAATTAGAAAAAACGCGTTTTACATTTAAGACTGCATTTTCCTGGATTTGTTTTAGCGCTTCTAAATCATCTCCACCATAAACAATTGCATTCACATCCATGTGTGTTGATAACGTTTCATTCAGTTCTTTGTTTGTACCTGTCAGGATATTCACAACACCGCCAGGAACATCAGAAGAATTTAGAACCTCTGCAAATGTAACTGCAGACAATGGTAAATTTTCAGAGGCGATTACAACGCATGTATTTCCACCACAAATAACTGGCAGCATTATTGAAACCAACCCAATTAATGAAGTGTTTTGCGGTGCTAAAATTCCAACGACTCCAGTTGGTTCTAAAACAGAAAAATTGAAGTGTGAAGAAGCAACTGGATTGACAGAACTTAATACTTGTTGGTATTTATCGCACCAACCAGCGTAATATACAATGCGGTCAATTGATAGATTCACTTCCTCTTCAGCGTTCTTTTTGGTTGAACCTTGTTGAATTAGTTCTGAAATAAATTGCTCTTTTCTTCCTTCCAGCATTTCTGCAATTCGATACAGAATTTGCCCCCTGTTAAACGCTGCTCTCTCAGACCAAGAGCCAAAAGCTTTTCTAGCTGCAACAATGGCATTTCGAACATCTTTTCTTGATGACAAACAAATATTACCCAAAGGTTTTCCTTTTTTATCTAACGGTGAATAAAACCGCCCAGATTCAGTTCGAGGAAATTGTCCTCCAATATAAATCTTATATGTTTTTAGTATTTCCAATCTGCTCATCTTATAGCATTTTATCTTTGATAATTTACTTGTTCTTTTTTGGTGTAATGCCGAATTAGCTTTTGTTATACTGGATTCCCAGTGTTAAAAAAACTTAATCGGTATTAACTTAATTTTACGTAAGAATTTAGTCCATGTAAACCGCCTTCTCTTCCAAAACCACTTTCCTTGTATCCGCCAAAAGGTGAAGTTGGGTCAAATTTATTATACGTATTTGCCCAAATAACACCAGCCCTCAATTTTGAGGAGAGGTTAAAAATTCTTGAACCTTTATCAGTCCATATACCTGCAGCTAAACCAAAAGGGGAATTATTTGCTTTTTGAATTACCTCGTCGACCGTTCTAAAAGTTTGGATAGTCAATACAGGTCCAAAAATTTCTTCTTGTGCGATGACACTTGATTGAGCTACGTTGATGAACAACGTTGGGGCACAATAAAATCCTTTTGAAGGCATAGCGCACTTCGGTTGATACATTTCTGCACCTTCCTGTTTTCCAATTTTGAGGTATTTATGAATTGTTTCTAATTGTTCTTTGGAATTAATTGCTCCAATATCTGTATTCTTATCTAGTGGATTCCCAAGATATAAAGAATCCATTCGACTCTTCAGTTTTTGAATTACCAATTCTGCAACTGATTCTTGCACATATAAACGTGAACCTGCACAACAAACATGTCCTTGGTTAAAGAAGATTCCATTTACAATTCCTTCAACTGCTTGATCAATTGGCGCATCGTCAAAAATTATATTAGCTGATTTGCCCCCTAATTCTAGGGTCAATTTTTTAGAAGTTCCAGCAAGTGCTTTTTGAATAATTTTTCCAACATTTGTTGAACCGGTGAACGCAATTTTATCAATATCAGGATGATTAACAATTGCGGCTCCTGTGTCTCCATGACCGGTTACTATATTTACAACTCCAGCAGGCAATCCAGATTCTTCAATAATTTCTGCTAAGATTAAAGCTGTTAAAGGAGTTGTTTCTGCAGGTTTTAAAACCACGGTATTTCCTGTAGCTAATGCAGGTGCAATTTTCCAAGCGGCCATTAATAATGGGAAATTCCAAGGTATAATTTGTCCGGCGACACCTAAAGATTCAACTTTTCTATTTGGAAAAGCATATTCTAATTTGTCGGCCCAGCCAGCATAATAAAAGAAATAATTACATGCTAATGGCACATCTATATCTCTTGATTCACGAATTGTTTTTCCGGCATCTAATGTTTCGGCAACAGCCAATTCTCTAGCGCGTTCTTGCATCAATCGTGCTATTCGATAAATATATTTCGCTCTTTCGGCAGCAGGCATAATTGACCAAACATCAGTATATGCTTTTCGAGCAGCTTTAACTGCTTTATCAACATCATCTTGATTTCCATAAGCAACTTCAGAAAGGACCTCTTCATTTGCGGGATTAATCGTTTTGAAATATACCCCAGAGGAAGGCTTCACCCATTTCCCGTCGATGAACAAGTCATATTTCTTTTTAAGATTGAGATGAGACGTACTTTCAAGTGATGGAGAATAATTCCAGTCACTTACATGTTCAGTATTTTTTTTCTTTGTCGCCATTTTAATCAATTGAAAAATAATCGGAAGATTGGTAGACACCAGTTTCCATCTTCATGATTTGCATTAATATATCATTTGCTAAACTGCTTGCACCGAATCGAAACCATTCATTCGTTAACCAAGCATTACCTAGAATTTCTTTAACCATAACGAGATTATGCAAGGCTAATTTTGATGTTGAGATTCCACCAGCAGGTTTCATTCCTATCATTATGCCTGTTTTATCATAATAATCTTTTATTGCCATCAGCATTGTATACGTCACTTGCATTGTTGCAGCAGGTTGGATTTTTCCAGTGGATGTTTTAATAAAATCTGCGCCAGCATAAATAGCAATATCACTTGCTTTGCGCACATTATCTAAAGTTGTTAATTCTCCTGTTTCAAGAATGACCTTCAATCTAGCTTTACCGCAAGTTTCTTTTATTTTCGCAATTTCATCAAATACAAAATTATATTCACCTGACAGAAATTTTCCTCTAGAAATCACCATATCGATTTCATCAGCACCTTCATCTAAAGCAAATTGCGTATCGCGAATTTTAACATCTAATGGTGCTTGACCACTTGGGAATGCGGTTGAAACTGATGCTACTTTGACAGTAGTTCCTCTCACTTCATTTTTTGCTATACGAACCATGCTCGGATAAACACATACAGCAGCGACGGAAGGTAAATTTGGGTGAACATCATGTAGATGAAGCGCTTTATAACACATTTGCTTTACCTTTCCAGGAGTATCTTTTCCTTCTAAGGTTGTTAAATCAATCATATTCAAGGCAATTTTCAAACCTTGTAATTTTGATTCATTTTTAATACTTCTAGATTGAAATCTTGCAACACGTTCTTCCACTCCCACTTTATCAATACTGGGAGAAAAAATGTTATCTGGATGAATGATTTCCTTTTTTACTAGTTTGCTTTTCATTAAGGTTTTATTTACTAGAAATTCAAAGATACAGTTTCAGAATGGAAGTGAATAAAAAAAGCCCCGATTAAAAATTAATCAGGGCTTTTTATTAACACATTTTGTCTTGTCCTGAAATAGCGATACACAATTTTTTATCGTTATGAAAAAAGGAGAAAAAGGTGTTTATGTTAAACGCAGTCAGAAGGATTATTCAATGTCCTTTAAGTTAAATGTTGTCAGAGAAGTAGAATCTGGCGAACAATCAACGCATGGAGTCTGTCGTAAATACGGCATTCAGGCTCGTTCTACTGTTGTCAGTTGGTTAAGAAAATATGGTACATTTGATTGGGAAAATCAAACACCATCAAATATGCCAAAGTCACAAGAGCATCGGTTAATGGAGTTAGAACAGCAAGTGAAATTGCTAGAAAAGCAAAAAGCAATGCTAGAACAGCAAGTTGAACGAGCGGATAAAAAGTCGATCATCTTTGATATGATGATTGATTTAGCAGAGAAAGAATATAACATCTCCATCCGAAAAAACTCCTCACCCGAACAATCGACTTCTACCGAGAAGAACACCAAGAAAGCTTAGTTGCTACCTGTGAATTGTTCGGGGTAAACAGACAGGTTTACTATCGCAGAATACACACTGTTAAACGACGGAAATCAAGGGCGGTTCAAGTTATTGAACTTGTGGAGTCTATTCGTCTACGAATGCCTAAAATAGGAACAAGGAAATTATATTTTATGTTGGAGGAAGATTTAAAACAATTGCATGTTGGACGAGATATGCTATTTCGCATTTTAAAGGCTAATCATATGCTGATACAACAAAAACGAAGGTATCACATAACCACAAACTCGCACCACCGTTTTAGAAAACATAAAAATTTGATTGAAAACATTGTGCCAGAGAAACCAGAGCAAATCTGGGTGTCAGATATTACCTATGTAGGAAATAGGCAAAATCCAATGTACTTAGCATTAGTAACAGATGCATATTCTAAACAAATAATGGGACACGATTTATCAAATTCGTTAGATGTATCGGGCTCACTTAGAGCTTTAAAAATGGCTATAAAAAAGAGAAAATATAAAAATAACATTGTTACACATCATTCAGATAGAGGACTTCAATATTGTAGTAATGAATATCAGAATTTACTCAAGCGTTCAAAAATAAATTGCAGCATGACAGAATCCTATGATCCATATGCAAACGCTGTTGCAGAGAGAATAAATGGAATATTGAAAAGTGAGTTTATTGGTTACAAAAACAAAGGTTCATTAGAAACAATAGGAAAGTTGATTAAAAATAGCATAGATATTTATAATGAACAAAGACCTCATTTTTCTTGTCTTTACAAGACTCCAAAGCAAATGCATCAGCAAAATGAAATCAAAATAAAAACCTATAAAAACAAATATCCCAGTAAACACGTGTTTACTGGGATATAATTATTTAATTTAGTCTTTAATAATCTGTATCGGTTATTTAGGACTAGACATAAAATTAGAGAAAATCAAACAAATTATAGATATCCTTTGTCCTTTGCCCAACTGCTTAATTGCGCTGCATTTGGGATGTTAAGTTTTTTAAGTATGTTGTGACGATGTGTTTCTACAGTTCTTGGAGAAATAAAAAGTTTATCCCCTATTTCTTTTGAAGTTAGACCTGTTGCTATCAATTTCACAATATCAATTTCCTTTAAGGTTAGTTCCTTCTTTGATTCTGAATTATCAACATCTAATAAAGAATTGAAATAACGATCTTTAATTTCATTTGCTATATAAACTTCTCCAGCGTGTACTTTTTGAATAGCTTCTATTAATTCACCTTTTGTCGTATTCTTTGTCAAATATCCTTTTGCTCCTTTAGAAAGAAACTTTTTCACGAATGTAATATCATCGTGAAGCGATAACCCAATAACCCGTGTTTTTGCCAAATCATTGTGAATCATTTCGGTAGCGTCAAATCCATTACTGTCCTTTAAATTGATATCCATTAAGACAATGTTGGGTTTATGTTCAACACAAAAGTTATAAGCAGAAGTAGCATTATCAGCTGTTCCAACCACTTTTATACCATCAGCACTTTCCAATATAGATGACCATGCTTCTGCTATTAGTTTGTGATCATCAACAATAAGTACATTTATTTCAATTTCCATCATTGTCAACAATTAATTTTGGATTAGCTCAAAAATACATAATTCATTAAGAAAAAGTGAAATTAGAACAATAATTCCGATTATAATAGTTGATTTTCACTTTTATACGGGTATATTTTTTTTCATTTTTATAAAAAATGAGCATTTTTGTCTGTATTTTTTTGAAAATTGAAATTAAGGGAAATTTTATCTGAAAAAATGATCTGTTTTTTCATCTTTTTAATGAATCAAAAAAAGAATTTAATTGGACAAAATAATTCGATAATTTTAGATTGATTTTAAGTTATGAAGATGTTAATTCTAAAAAATCAATGTATAAATTACAGTAGTTTGAAAAATGTCTACGTGTAATC
>JBIIWQ010000270.1:0-3410 GCA_044338805.1 Crocinitomicaceae bacterium | reverse complement strand
GTGTGCGATTATTGAACCTATTCCAGCGAATAATGGTTTGCTTTTACAGGAGAAAACATTCCTATTAGCTCTCCGTGAAATATGCACGGAAAACGGGATTTTATTGTTCTTTGATGAGGTAATTTCTGGATTCAGAGTTGCTTTTTCGGGTGCTGCAGAATATTATGGTATCAAGCCTGATCTTGTTACGTATGGAAAAATATTAGGGGGAGGTTTGCCCGTGGGAGCGTATGGTGGGAGCAAAGAAATCATGGCGTGCGTTTCTCCAGATGGACCTGTTTATCAGGCAGGAACGTTATCTGGGAATCCAGTTGCAATGGCTGCAGGAATAGCGCAATTAACTGAATGTGCCAAACCGGGTTTTTATGAAGATCAAGCTGAAAGAACAAACTATTTTGTTTCAATCATCAACACACATGCAAAAACAAAAGGATACAACTTCGAATTAGTAACTGTTGGTTCAATATTCTGGTTGTCATTTGATGGAAAGAAAAGCATTCACAAAGCAGATGAAATCAACCCAGACATGACAGGATTTAAAAATTTACACCGAGAATTATTGAATCGTGGTGTTTATTTGGGTCCAAGTGGATATGAAGTTGGTTTTGTTTCTGCAGCACATACAAAGGAAATTTTGGGAAAAGCAGCAGGTGTTTTCTGTGAATGCTTGGATGAGATATTTTAAGAAAGAACACGTCTACCATAGATTAAATTCAAAGAAATTATTAAAATAAATCCTATAGTGCTTTTGTGGAGTTTGCTGCGGGAAATGATTGTATCCTTTCTCCCGCTGATTTCGCGGAAAGTCGCGGAAGCAACTCCAAAAGATAATATACTAAGCTATAGGAAATGAGAACGGTAAACCAAAAATGATAGAATAAATCCTATAGTGCGTTTTCTACGGGAAATGAATATATCCTTTCTCCCGCTGATCTTCGCTGAAGGGCATAAAAACAGCTCCAAAAGATAATCTGTTAAGCAGTAGGAATAGCAACCCCATTTGCTTTTTTGATGTAATTCAACTAATTAGTAAAAGTCTTTCCCCTTGAAATGAACAAGTAATAAGTAACATCACTTTTGAATTTATTCTTTGCAAGAAGCCTTCTTTTCTAACATTTCCTTTCCGCTCATCAGCTGATAATCGGCACATTCTTTTTTCTTAACCGCATTCAAACCTTTTAATTTTTCAGCTTTTTCAGATGTAATCTCTGCACTAAAGAGTTTCGCTGAGAAATCGTTCAATTCTTCGCCTGCTTTGAGGCATTTACAAAATTGCTCGTCTTTCGAACTGCATGCGCCAAGCACTATTATTGAGGTGAAAATAAAAAGTAATTTCATACTGTTAATTTTGTTCTTTCGATGAAGGTAGTTTATAAATTTGGATGTTCCTGAAAGTTCCAATTTTTTCTTTAGTGAACGGCGCAAGTTTTTTATTCTCCAAGATAATTGGGTCTTTTACAATTAAATACTTCGCTCCTCTTTTGATAAATTTCGGCAAATAATCTTGTAAATTCTCATCCGAAGAATAAATGGAAGTAAATCCTTTTTGATCCATCAATGACAAAGTAATATTTGGGCTTTGATCTGGAACACTGACAACAATATCCGTTCGTTTGATTCCAAGCGATCTCAGATAAGGTGTTACTTTTTCATAAGCTTTTGATTTCATGTCATAATCCCAATGGAACCATTTCCAATAACCTATTTCATCCTCCGATAAAAAGATTTCAGTCAGAAAAAAGACTTTTTTATCAAATTTCATTCTCGTTTTAGAAGCACCATAAAATAAAGAAAGACAAACTGCAACAATAGTCATTGCTCTAATCGATTTAGCATAAAAAATGCTTTCGTGATTTTGTTTGATGTACATTAAAAAGCAAATTAACAAAGGTGGTACAAGAATGAAAAATTCAATTAAATAGTAATCATGAACATCAAAATTACTGAACCAAAGAAGTACGTATAGAATTAATTCCAATGCAATTAAGATGGTAAATAAAAGGGCTAATTTGTTCTGCTTTTTTGGGTTTAGGATGAGCCAAAGAAGAATCAAACAGAAAATCGTTCTAACAGAAGTGTGATACCATTCTGAAAACATCCCAAAGCTCAATTTTGACCAAACATGTGGTATGTTATTATTTTCCCAAATTGGCCGAATGGTTGAAAGAAAATAGATGGAATTGTTTGCTGCATTGTAATTTTTACTGAAAATCATCCATCCGTAAATTGCAAGAAGCGGAACCAATAAAAGTGTTATATGCAAAATTCGTCTGAAAAAAATACTGCTTTTAAAATAGCCAATTATCTCCAAAAACACCAGCGAATAAACAGGTAAAAAACCAATCAACATTGATGGGCGAAGCAATCCTGCGAGCGAAATAAAGAAGATTGAAACTACTAAAAGCCAACTTCTTTTGTTGTTGTAAAATTTTAAGAAATAATACCAACCCATAAATAAAAAACTTAGTGCTGGGATATTGATTAAAAAACTGTTTGAATAAAATCCATAAAGAGGTGATGAAAAGATGAGTATTGGAATGATGTAAGCGAAAAAATAATCATTCAATAACAGTTTTATTGTTTTAAAAAGTGCAAATAATCCTAAAAAGGCAATGCATAAATTCAAAACCCTTGCGCTATAAAATGACGGTCCATTGATTTTCCAAATTAATGCGTCTATGTAATAGATAATTGGAAATTCCCCAACTGCTTTCCCTTCTTTTGATGTTTGATTATGCATCTTCGGTTCAAAAAAGTGCATTCCTTCAGCATAATAATTATAGGTGATTGAATAGGCATCTGTTTGTCTCCATTGATGCATCGATCGTGGTGGAAAATTATTCGTTTTGAATTGATTGAATAATGCCGAAACAAAAAGCAGAATCAAAATAAACAAAACGGAATGGTATTTTTTCATCTTTTAGAATGCCAGTTTGAAAGAACATAAAAATAATAGCGCCATTATTCCTATCATCTTTTAATTTTAAGCAATTATAAGAAAAATAAGGCACGTATTCTTTAGATTCAAACATCAATTTTGATTGAATATTTTTACTTTTAACTAAAATTCAACTTGTAGATGTCAAAATTACCCAACGTAGGAACGACCATTTTCACTGTAATGTCGAAACTGGCAGTCGAGCACAATGCAATAAATCTATCACAAGGTTTTCCAAATTTTCCGGTTGATTCTGAGTTAACTGATATTTTACAAAGAATCGCAAAGGATTCTATTCATCAATATGCCCCAATGGCGGGATATCCTCCATTGCTTTTGAAAATTGGTGCACTGACGGAAAAATGTTATGGTCGAAGTCCAAGTCCGGAAAAAGAAATTCTGGTTACTGCAGGAGCGACCCAAGCAATATTCACAATTATTCAAGCATTGGTAAATAGTGGAGAGGAAGTCG
>JBIIWQ010000269.1:0-3412 GCA_044338805.1 Crocinitomicaceae bacterium | reverse complement strand
GTTTATAAATTTAGATTACCAGAAAGATCGGAGTATATTCGGGCAGCACGTGGAGATAATCCGACCGTGAATTATTCTTGGGGATCAAATTATTTAAGGAATGAGAAAGGACAAATACAATGTAATTTTCTTCAATTCGGTTCTGAAAATATTCATAAAGATTTAAAAACTAATAAATATGAGCTTGTAAATTTGGATGTTGATTTCGGAGATTTATCTGGTTCAGTTGATATAGTTGCACCTTCTGAGTCTTATTGGCCAAATGAATATGGAATTTATAATCTTAATGGTAATGTTGCGGAAATGATTGCAGAAGATGGAATCGCCTTAGGTGGTTCATTTCAAAATACGGGTTATGATGTGAGAATTGAATCTCAAAGTACGTATACGAATCCAAATCCAATAACTGGTTTTAGGGTAGTGATGACGTTTATTCCTTCTGAAAAATAATTGTCAATAATTCTTGATAACTAGTTCAACCGATATTTTCATTTAGTTCTCGATAGCCGTATTTTTGGTGTTTAAATAGAACAACATGACACTTAAAGAAACAATTGAAGCCGTTGAACAATTTCACAATGCTTTCGGTATAGAAAACAATTACGAGCAAACAACCTCACTTTCAAATTCAGAAATATTGTTGCGTCATCGATTGATGGCGGAGGAAAATGAGGAATATTTAGAAGCAGCGATGAATGGAGATATTGTAGAAGTCGCTGATGCTTTAGGGGATCAATTGTACATACTTTGTGGAACGATTTTAAAGCATGGTTTGCAACATAAGATTGCTGAAGTTTTTCAAGAAATCCAACGTTCGAACATGAGTAAATTAGATGCTGATGGAAATGCAATCTATCGTGAAGATGGAAAAATATTGAAATCTGAATTATACTTCCGACCAGATATTAAATCTATTTTGGAACGCATTTAATGGAAAAATTCAATCTGCGCGTTTATGGTTTGTTGATCAATGATTTGGGGCAAGTATTGGTTTCCGATGAATTTCGACACAAGCATTCTTTCACAAAATTTCCAGGTGGAGGAATGGAGTTTGGTGAAGGATTTAAAGAAACCTTGAAACGGGAATTTCAAGAAGAATTGAACATCGAAGTGCAAGTAGGCGATTTGTTTTATTTCAATGAAAATTTTCAAGTTTCGGCCTTCAATTCTAAGCATCAACTTATTTCTTTTTACTATTTCGTGGATTTTCCTGATTGGAAAAATATTGAAGTCAATCAACACGAACTTCCTTTAAAAATAGAAGGAGAGAAACACCGTTGGATAGATTTGAAAAGTCTTGAAATCGAAGAGTTGACTTTCCCGATTGATAAAATTGTTGGTGAAAAATTAAAAACTGCGATAAAAGGATTTCAATAAAACGTATCTGAAACACGTTGGCAAATCATTTGGTGTATGCGCTTGTTCACTTCAGTTTGATTTTTCCAGTAAAATTCCAATTCATTTTCGGTTAATAAACCAAGAATAGATCCAATCAACTGATGTTTAATGTTGGGTTGATTTCCAATAAATTTCTTAACCGTTTCTTGAAATTCTGTTCTTGAAGTTTTATTAATAATCAACGGTTTGAATTGAGAATTCGCTTCAAAGTAGGTCTTCAGAAATCCATGTTGAAATTTAATTACTGGACGTAACACGTTATTTTGAAAAGACTCTAACGTTTTAGTTCCTTCCAAAGTTAAACCAGGAATTAAAGGTCGAAATTCAGTTAATAATTCTCTTTCCATAACACGCTTTTGATTATTAACAAATTAAGTCAGCTTTTGTTATTCTGTTTCAATCGAAACGGCATAAGGAATAAATTGCTCAATGTATTCTTGAACTCTGTAATCCTTCATGGTTGATGAAAACAAGATTTGTTGGCATTTTGGCAAGCTTTCAACAACGCGTTCAATTTTCATTTTATGACCATCTTTAAATAATGTAAGCGCATCATCTAAAATAAACATTTTCAATTGACTCACATTGATTCCATTCTGAATATATAAATCATAAATGCGACGCATAGTTCCCACAATTATTTCAGTGCCATCAAAAATGTCATTGCGTTGTTGAATTTGATTCCCTTTCTCATTCGCTAAATCAACAGTTAAATCTAAGTTTCTGCAAATTCTATGAAATTGAGCATGCAATTCTATTGCTTTTTGGTCGGTTGAACAAACAACAATAGCTCGTGGTGATCCTTCTCCTGGTTCAGTAATTTTTTGTAAAACAGATAATAAAATTGCTGTTGTTTTGCCGCTTCCTTCAGGTCCAGTTCCAAGAATATTTTTCCCAGCTTTTACGGCGTCAATTATTTTAACTTGAAATTCATTGACTTCTGAAATGCCTTTATCAGGTAATATTTCAGCAAGTTCTGCACGTAATTTTGATAAAGCCATTAGTCTAATTTTTTATTTTCTTTATGTCGTGAATGATCACGTTTTGTTTTCTTTTCTAAATTCTTTTTCATTGCCTGTTCCAAATCAATTCCAGTTTGATTGGCTAAGCAAATCAATACAAATAACACGTCAGCCATCTCATCTCCAAGATCTTTCCCTTTATCAGATTCCTTTTCACTTTGCTCTCCATAACGTCTGGCCATTATACGCGCAACTTCACCAACTTCCTCCATCAACATCACTGTATTTGTCATCTCATCGAAATAACGAACACCATATTCTTTGATCCATTGATCTACTTTTTCTTGCGCTTCTTTAATCGTCATTTTGTTCAATTCAAGAATTCATAATTCATAATTCATAATTCATAATTTCTTTCAATATCACTCCCTATTCTTCGAATCAATCACAATCGTCACAGGTCCATCATTGACCAGGCTTACTTTCATGTCTGCACCGAATTTTCCAGTTTGTACCTTAATTTCTGAAACATTTTGAAGTTGTTCACAAAAATAGTCATATAATGGAATTGCTTTTTCTGGTCGTGCAGCTTGAATGAAACTAGGTCTATTTCCTTTTTTCGTTGACGCGTGCAATGTAAATTGACTTACAACTAAAAATTCGCCTTTAATTTCATTGATTGATAGATTCATTTTATCGTCGGAATCACTGAAAATACGCATTCCAATTACTTTTTGAATCAACCAATCTGCGTCTGATTTTTCATCTTCGTGTTCGATTCCTATCAATAACATTAGGCCTTGAGAAATTTCTCCAACAATTTCGTTGTCGATTTTAACAGATGCTTCTGAAACTCGTTGTAACACTATTCTCATCCGTAAATATTTTTACGAAATGTTTCGTTCTCATCTTCAATCATCAATTGGTGATAAGAGGCGTACCTACTTTCTGAAATTTGTCCATTTTCAACGGCATCTTTTACCGCGCACTTTGGCTCATTCAAATGCTGACAATTGTGAAACTTACAAGCGCCAATCAATGCCCTCATTTCA
>JBIIWQ010000035.1:0-11889 GCA_044338805.1 Crocinitomicaceae bacterium | reverse complement strand
AATTGTTCTTCAAAATTGACATTTTCTAAATAGGTGTATAATCCAGCACCATTTATTCCAATTGTTGTATACGAAATTCCAGGATCTTCATTCATGAATTGAAAACCATAAATTTCTAATTCTAAGACTTCTCTTGTGATTCTAGAAAATTGAAGGTCCATTTGATCTAATGGGTCAGAAAAATAGACATCTGTATACCCTTTTTCTAAATTATTTTCGATGCGCGTAATCAAAATTTCATCCGCCCCGAAATTTAATTCAAAAGGTAATTCACCTTTATTGTGATAAATTCTAACACCAGTAAATGGTGGTTTAACAGTTGTTTTGTCGTGCTTGAAATAGATATTAATCATTGAATCACTGCAAATTAAAGCTGCACCCATAACACCGTAATCAATTGTCATTGGACGGTGATTTACAGATCGATAACCAGTCCAACTATTTGGAGATGAAAATTCGTAATTCGCTGGATTATTCGTTTTTGCTAAATCAAAAGGAAAAACGATTCCTCTTTCACCACTAATTCCTTGCCAATTGGATTGTAAAAATGTTCTGAAATCATGGGTGTAAATATCGGCTTGAAGATGAGAAGCGCCCAAATGGTAAAAGTTTAATTTTCTATCCTTTTTTTGAATCATCGCATCAAATTCAGCATACAAATACTCCCAATTTGGACTTTTTACGGAAAAGAATTGAAAGTTGTTTTTATCATATGAAATAAAAGGATATTGCTTGGTTATTGAAGAATCTAATCTTGAAAACTCAGGAAAACAGTACAAATTTAAGGAGTCACTTGTGCAGATAGTTTTAGTTACTTGTGCTTTAATTGAAAACACGAGTAACATGACAAGAAAGAAACTACTTAGTTTTTGAATCACTTTTTATGTTCGTTTATTGTGTAATTCCTTGTTGCCATTTTGCATATTCAGCAGCAAATGCTTCAAAAAAGAGCTGTGAAACAATACTTGCTCCTTTTGGACCAAAATGTATGTAATCTTTTCCTGCCAACCCTTGTTCTACCCATGAAGGCATTGAATTAAAACCACCCATTGCACCATACATATCCCAATATCCTGCTCCTACATCGAAGGAAACTTTCTTCATTTGTGCAACACAATATGGGAGCAATGGATACGTCACAAATATTCCATTTTCCAATTTAGACATGTCGCTTGGCCCAATAACAATAATAGCTGCTGACGGTCGAAGTTTTTTTATAGCATTTAATTGTCCTTTGAAATAACTTGTATAATTCCTCACGGATACACTGTCCTTGAAGAATGGTACAGAATTTCCTCCAAATTGCATGATAATCAATTCAGTATTCAAATCACTATACATTCTACCTAATAAATTTTGATCCATTGCACCGAAAATCGTTCCAGAAGAACCACGCATTCCAATATTACTTACTTGAACACCATAATCTCCTTCCAATGAAAAACTGCTGATTGTTGGACTAACAGTTGCTGAAAAAACATATTTCAACTTTCCAGGTGTTGAAGGGAAATTCAATTCTACCGAATGTGCTTTTCCATCCATTTCAAGGCTATCTTCATGAATTAAAGCACCATTTTGATATACTTTTAACGCACATGGTTTAACACAGCTGTTGTAATACATTTTCACATTATTGTATTCACGCGCTCGAGAATAGGCTCCTTTTCCTGGTTCAATTTCAATCCATGCTTCTTTGACGGAAGTTTCATTTGCCAATCCTGCGCTGTCCATTTCAGGAGTGAATCTTGCTGCAGAACCCATTGCGCCATATCTTCTGTTTTTCAGTTTAGCTCCACCATAGCAGGTATAACGCACGAAATTTGGAGAATAAGTTTGCTTAAACGTCATTGTACTGTAAACATTCGTCGCTGGAATTAAACCTGGACCATTACCGCCAAATTGGTTTTGAATTCGTTGACGAATATAGGCTGTCATTCGATCTCCTTCAATTTGTGAGTCACCATAATGTAAAATATGAAGTTTCTTTTTTGAACCCGCTACATTTTGTAGTTTTTCAAAGAAACGATGAAGATTTGCTCTGGCAATGTCATTTAAGGCAATAGAAGTTGCGCTTTCAGCAGATAATACTCCACCTGATGCTGCCCCAAGGTCTCCGTTTGAACCATTTTTGTGCTTCATTAATGGGTCGTCCATCTCAATACTGCTCGTATCAACTTTTGAGACAACACCTGAAATGTCTTTTTTATTCTGTTTAACTGGATTAAAAAATTCGTTTTGCGTTAAAAAGTGAACTTTTCCAAAGCCAAGATTCCACCCATCTTTGGGAATGAACAATACTATTGGTGTCACAATTAAAAATATGCCTAGAACAAATAATAATACGTGAAAAGGTTTTAATTCTTTCAAATTGTAAATTTTAACCGCAAATTTAGTTAACACATCCTTTAATAGTCATATTGAAAAAAAAAATTCTTAACAAAATAGATCCACTTTACAACAATGAAACGATCAGATTAAATCTTAAAAAGGAGTTATTTATTTTTTAATAAAACAAATAGGTGTCAACTTTTCATTTTTTAAGAACTTTTTCTGTCAGGATGTCCGAATTATGAAAATGGCAACATCTTTGACTACTGAATGCGACTAAAAAAGTGAACAATGGCAGAGGAAAATGATTTAAACAATCAAGAAAGCGAAAAAACGAATAAGGAAAACGAAACAGTTGTTGATGAAAATACCCAAGAACCGATTGTTGAGGAGAAAAAAGAAGAAACTTGTGAAGAGAAATATGCAGAATTGAATGACAGATTTCTAAGATTGTATGCTGAGTTTGATAATTTCAGAAAAAGAACGAATAAGGAGAAAATTGACTTGATCAGCAATGCTAATGCGGGTGTTTTGTCTGATATGATTCCAGTTTTAGATGATTTTGAAAGAGCAATATTAAACAATGAAAATGATGTTGATATTGAAATAGTAAAAGAAGGTTTCCATCTTATTTTTAATAAATTCAAAAGTATTCTAGAGTCAAAAGGATTAAAACCAATGCATGCCAAAGGTTTACCATTCGACAGTGAATTACACGAAGCAATTGCGAATGTTCCTGCATCTTCAAACAAAGAAAAAGGAAAAGTAATTGAAGATGTGGAAAAAGGATATTACTTGAATGAAAAAGTAATCCGTTTTGCAAAAGTTGTTGTAGGACAATAAATATTAATTTGGGATTTATAATTTTTAATTCGGAATTAAATCCCGAATCCCGAATCCCCAATCCTTGTTAAAGGCATGAGTAAAAAAAGAGATTATTACGAAATATTAGGTGTTTCCAAAAATGCGGAAGAAGCTGAAATTAAAAAAGCCTACCGCAAATTAGCGTTGAAGTACCATCCAGATAAAAATCCAGATGATGCCAGTGCTGAAGATAAATTTAAAGAAGCAGCTGAAGCTTATGAAATACTAAGTAATTCTGAAAAGCGTTCGCAGTATGACCGTTTTGGTCACGCTGGAATGGGACAAGGTGGTCGTGGTCATGGAGGAATGAACATGGATGACATTTTCTCTCAATTTGGAGATGTTTTCGGTGGAGCCTTTGGTGGCGGAGGAAGCTTTGGTGGAAATCGCGGAGGAGGTGGGTCAAGAGTAGTTCGTGGAACAAATCTACGGGTGAAAATGAAGCTGACTTTAGAGGAAATTGCTGAAGGTGTAAAGAAAAAAATCAAAGTAACAAAGTTGGTAAATGCCGACGGAGTGACATATAAAAATTGCCAAACGTGTAATGGTACTGGACGTATCATGCGAGTTGCACAAACTTTTTTAGGTGCGATGCAAACACAATCAACGTGTCATACTTGCCAAGGTGCCGGTAAAATGATTGACAAAAGACCTTCTGATGCAGATGCGCAAGGTTTAAAACGTCAAGAAGAAGTTATTGAAATTGAAATTCCAGCTGGAGTAGAAGAAGGAATGCAATTGAGCGTTACTGGAAAAGGAAATGCTGGTCCATTTAATGGCGTTCCTGGAGATTTAATCGTTGTTGTCGAGGAAGTTGAACATGCTGATCTGAAAAGAGATGGTGATAATCTTCACTATGAAGCGTATGTGAATTTTGTGGATGCTGTTCTTGGTGAATCAATTGAAATCCCAACGATAAGCGGAAAAGCAAAAATTAAAGTAGAGCCTGGAACACAAAGTGGAAAAGTTCTACGATTGAAAGGAAAAGGTTTGCCACAATTGCAGCGATATGGACATGGCGATCTTTTCGTTCATATCAATATTTGGACTCCAAAAAAAGTATCAAAAGAAGAAAAAGAAATTTTAGAGAAATTCCGTGAAAGCGAAAATTTCAAACCTAGTCCTGATAAAAACGATAAAAGTTTTTTCAGTAGGATGAAAGATATGTTTCATTAATTAAAAAAGGCTACCGTCAACTGACGGAAGCCTTTTTTGGTATTTTTTTTTCTTTTTTCAGTAGTCGTTGAAATAATTCTAATTGATTCAAAATAACTAGAAATTGCGAATAAAGATCGTTTTACAAATTATCCTCAGAACTAGTTCGTAAAGCGACAAAGAAGAAAGAATGAGAAGTAATTCGTGGTAATCATGAGCTTTATCGACGGACATGATGCGCAATGAAATGGAGTATCGTGAAGTTCCTCGGATAATTTGTGAAAAAGCATTTTTTAGCTTCGCTGCTTCTTCGAGGTGTTACTTTTTGTTGCTTTGGACAAAAAGTAAAAATTAATATATTAGACAGAAAAGAAGGTTTGATTTAATTACATTTACTTTTTACCACAAAAAAATCAATTGTTTATAAACATGTCATTTCTCAATAACGCCAGCAAAGGAACGAATCTACTTTCAACGTATATTCTAACACTATGTTTAGTCATATTGGCGTATGCTATTGTAGGTCAAATTCCACTTTTGGTAGATTTGAAAATACATGGAGGATTAGCAGATCTTGAAAACGAAGGAAGTTTGAATTTTGGTCAATTATTGGGTCAAAATAAATTGTTAACGTATTTAATCATTCCTTTCATTGTTGTGTTAATTACGCTTATTCTATCCATAAAATATTTACATAAGCGCCCAATTATTTCCGTATTTACAAGTAGAGAAAAATTTGATTGGAAACGCTTTTTCACAGCGGTATTAATCTGGGGGTTTATAATGGGAATTTTCCTGGCAATTTCAATTTATTCAGGTGAAAACATAACTTGGAATTTTAACGCGTCAACGTTTTTTCCTTTACTCTTAATCTCCTTGTTTCTAATTCCAATTCAAACAACGTGCGAAGAAGTATTATTTCGAGGCTACTTATTTCAAGGATTTGGACATTTCTATAAAAAAGGAATTATTGCGGTTGTTATCACAGGTTTGCTTTTTGGTTTGTTACATGGTGCAAATCCAGAGGTAGAAAAGTTGGGATATATTGTTCTCGTTTATTATATCGGGACTGGTTTTTTCCTTGGCATAATCGCTTTGATGGATGATGGTTTGGAATTATCTATGGGTTACCATGCAATCAACAATATTTTTGCTGCATTGATTTTAACAAACGAATGGCAAGCTTTTCAGACAGATGCACTTTTCATGGATCATGCAAAGCCAACTTTTGGGTGGGATGCATTATTAACGATTATTTTAATTCAACCACTTTTACTTTTTATTTTCGCCAAAATATATAAATGGAAAAATTGGAAAGGTAAGTTCCTGGGAAATACAGAATTTAAAATTTCGAACCCCAAATCTTAAATCCCAAAACCATTCTGTTTCCAACATTTTTATTAGCTTTATCCATCAGCTAAAAATCAGTAATGCTCGAAATTCAACATATCTCAAAATCATTCTATCGGAAGGTTGCCCTCGACGATGTTTCAATTCATGTTCAAAAAGGAGAAATACTTGGATTACTTGGTCCAAATGGAGCAGGTAAAACAACCTTAATCCGAATCATCAATCGAATTATTGAACCTGATAAAGGTCATATAAGAATGAACGGTGATTTGATGACGCAGCAACATCTTTCTCAAATTGGTTATTTACCAGAAGAAAGAGGATTGTATAGAACAATGACTGTTGAAGATCATGCTTTATTTCTAGGACAATTACGTGGCTTGTCAAAAAGAGATGTCAAAACACAATTGGAATATTGGCTAGAGAAATTTGAAATTACCGATTGGCGAAAAAAACGAATCGAAGAATTATCAAAAGGAATGGCGCAAAAAGTACAATTTATTTGCACTGTTTTACATGAACCGAAATTATTGATTTTAGATGAACCTTTAAGTGGTTTTGACCCTGTCAACGTTGAATTAATCAAACAAGAATTAATAGAAATGAGAGCGAAAGGCAAAACGATTATTTTGTCAACACATAATATGAAAAGTGTAGAAGAAATTTGCGATAGAGCAGTTCTAATTCACCAATCAAAAAAAATCATGGAAGGTCGCATTTCAGAAATTCAAGAAGAACGTAAAACTGGTGAATATGCCATAAAATTCAGAGGAAGTATGATTGCTTTTGTGAACGCATTATGGACAAGTTTTGAGTTGATCGACAAAGAAATATTAGGCGATGATAAATTTATTGCACGCGTTAAAATGAGAGGAGACAATACATTCGAAGATTTATTGAGAGCATTATTAGGTCAAATTAAAATTGAAGCGGCATGGGAAGTGTTGCCTTCAATGCAAGATGTATTTATTGATTTAGTTCAAGTGAAGAAGGAGGTAAGCAATGCGTAATAGTTGGTTAATCGCAATGCGCGAATTAAAAGAACGTATTGGAGCAAGGTCTTTTATTGTGATGTCAATTCTTGGTCCACTTATTATCTTAGGTGTAATTTATATGCTTTTTGCCCTTGGAGGTGAAGGAAAACAGCATTGGAATGTGTTGATTACTGATCCTGCAAATATCATGGACAATAAAATCCTTGTGACGCAAGATAAATCTGTCAATTATTCTTTTGCAAATGATTACATCGAAATGGAAGATTTCCGCGATAGTAAGCAGTTTCAGCAATTTGATGCAATGATCGAAATCAATGAAAAAGTATTGGCGAATAAAACAGCTTTTGTCTTTTTCAGAGAAAAACCGTCTGTTCGAATGCAAACAGACCTGCAATTTCATGTCGAGCGGAGATTAGAGGAAGTAATGGTTGGAAGGTTTACAAATCTATCTGTTAGGGAATTCCGAAAAATCAAACAACCGTTAAATGTCGCTTTTAGAAATGCGTACGATCCTTTTGATAAATCAGCTGATTTGCGAGCTTGGGTTGGATTCTTTTATGGTGCACTAATTTTTGTCTTTATCTTCTTGTTCGGAATGACAATTTTAAGAAGTGTAACACGCGAAAAAAGCAATAGAATAGTGGAAGTAATGTTGGCCTCCGTTCATCCAAACCAATTGATGCTTGGTAAAATTATGGGAATTGGAATTGCAGCCTTTATTCAATTCACCATTTGGGCGATAATTGTTGGTGCTGGTTTGTTCTTTATGCGGGAAACATTATTCCCTGATATGTTAGACGCTTCAAACCTTGTTCAAATGACACAAGAGTTGAAAGATCAAACGGCAATGGATCAATTTCTTGGTGGAATAGAATACAATCAATTTGTTGATTTAATTTATGAACGTATTCAATTTGGCACTATGACAGCCTATTTTCTATTGTTTTTCATTGTAGGATATTTGTTCTATGGAGCATTTTTTGCCGCAATTGGTGCAACTTCTGGTTCGGAAAGTGATGGACAACAATTTGTATTGCCAATCATCTTTTTGTTATGCTTTGCGTTGTACGCAGGGTATTATTCTTTGCAGAACCCTGAAAGTACATTGGCAACAGTTTTCCATTATTTACCTTTTACGTCTCCTGTCGTTGTGATGGTGAAACTTGCGCAAGGATACGAACCTGGACAAGTGTATCAATTGTATTTGTCATTAATAGTATTGATTTTAAGTGCCATTTTTATTCTTTTAATTGCCGGACGCTTGTATAAAAATGGTATCTTACAATTCGGACATCGAATTAAAATTGGTTTATTATTGAGGTGGCTTAAAAAATCATAAATGAGAAAAGCTGTTATAGATCTTGGAACGAATACGTTTAATCTACTTATAGCAGATGTTTTTGATGAGCGTTTTGAAATTGTTCATTCTGAAAAGGAAGGAGTTGCCCTTGGAATGGGTGGCATTAATCAGAATATCATTGCACCAGAAGCTTATTTACGTGGAGTCAATACCTTGATTCGTTTTAAAGAAAAATGTGATCATTTTAATGTATCTGAAATTAGAGGTATTGGAACTTCAGCCTTGAGAGATGCTTCGAATGCGCAAGATTTTATTGATGAGGTTTTAAAAGTTTGTAGAATTCAAATAGAAATCGTTACTGGATTAAGAGAAGCAAAACTTATTTATGAAGGTGTAAAATGGTCATATCGATTTATGGAGTCTGCAGTGATTATGGACATCGGAGGCGGTAGCACCGAGTTTGTCTTTGCAGATAGAAATGGAATCTATGACATGATTAGTTTGAATATAGGTGTCTCTAGAATTTACCAATATTTTCCATGTTCAGATCCATTAACAGGAGCAAATATTAAAGATATTGAAGATTGGTTAGAAGAAAAATCGGACGGTTTTTTTGATGGAAAAGAAGAACATATTTTAATTGGAGCGTCAGGAAGTTTTGAAACGTTTTATGAATTGATTCACAACGAACCTTTTCCAGAAAAAATCAAGGCAGTTGAAATTTCAGTTGACTATCTTTTTGAGTGCTTGGATGAAATTATTGCTTCGACGCAAAGTGAAAGAGATTTGAATGAATGGATTATTCCAATTAGGAAAAAAATGGCGCCAATCGCCGCTGTGAAAACAAGATGGGTTTTGAATAAATTAAACATAAAGAAGGTTTACATTTCACCTTGTTCTTTAAAGGAGGGTGCACTGGCATAAGAGTTTACAAGTTATTAATTGCGAATTACGAATTACAAATCCCGAATTGGAAATCCATTCGTATCTTTAACCCAAACAAATAAATCATGGGAAAAATATTAATCATTGACGATGAAAGAGCAATCCGCAGAGCAATGCGAGAAATCCTTGAATTTGAAGACTTCGAAGTGGAAGAAGCAGAGAACGGAAAAGATGGATTGGATAAAGCAATTTCAAAATCGTATGATATTATTTTTTGTGACATAAAAATGCCATTAATGGATGGTATGGAAGTTTTGGATGAGTTGATAAAAGCCAAAATTGAAACTCCAGTAATCATGATTAGTGGACATGGTAACATAGACACAGCCGTTCAAGCAATAAAAAAAGGTGCTTTTGATTTTATTGAAAAACCATTGGATCTGAACCGTATTTTGGTGACAATTCGAAATGCAAAAGATAAATCAGGACTAGTCGAAGAAACGAAGCAACTTAAAACTACTGTAAAAAGATTTAAAGGGAGTTCGATTATTGGTGAAATGGATTCCATTATCAAGATCAAAGAAATGATTGAAAAAGTTGCTCCTTCTGATGCTCGTGTGCTGATTACTGGTGAAAATGGAACTGGAAAGGAATTGGTTGCTCGTTCATTACACGATAATTCGAACCGTCGTAAAATGCAATTTATTGAAGTGAATTGCGCAGCTATTCCATCTGAATTAATCGAAAGCGAATTATTTGGACATGAAAAAGGTGCTTTTACTTCTGCAGTGAAAGATAAGAAAGGTAAATTTGAATTAGCTTCTGGTGGAACTCTTTTTTTAGATGAAATTGGAGATATGTCCGCTAGTGCTCAAGCGAAAGTGTTACGAGCTTTGCAAGAAAATGTTATTCAACGAGTAGGAGGAGAGCGCGATATAAAAGTGGATTGCCGTGTAGTTGCTGCAACAAATAAAGATTTGCGAAAAGAAATTGAAGAAGGACGATTTAGAGAAGATTTATACCACCGTTTAGCTGTGATTTTAATTCATGTTCCTTCATTGAATGAAAGACGAGGCGATATTCCTTTGTTGGCGGAACATTTTATGACAATGGTTTGCGCTGAGCATGGAATACCAAGAAAATCATACACGGAAGAAGCATTGTTAGCACTTCAACAAACGGATTGGTCCGGAAATATACGTGAACTAAGAAACATCGTTGAACGTTTAATCATTCTTTGTGATAATTCTATTTCAGGAGAAGATGTGAAAATGTTCGCAAATCCAAGAGCAAAAGCGTGATTAGTTTAGAGAAATTATAGATTGAACAATTTAATTAATCAATACTTTCTTGTGCAATTTCAACTCCTCCCCATTCAAGTACAACAAACCCTGAACGATTCATTTTAGGTAGTATTTGTTCTGAAATGGAATGTTCTGAAATTCCTTTTGGGTCACAAAAAACTAAATATATCCTATAAACTGCTTGTGGTTTTGGTGAAATAGTTAATTCCGCAAATAAATCAGCATCTTCATTGATAACGAAGTGAATAAAATTACTTGAATTCTTATTTAGTTGTGGACCCCAAAATGTAATAAAATCTGCTTGTTCTTTTGAGTTTAACCCAAATTCAGTAAGTTTCTTTTCTAAAAATGAAATAGTTGAATCCTTTGAAACTATTGAACCTTTTGTCATTGCGAAATCTCGAGAATTTAATTGTTGTTCCGATTCCCAAAATAAATAATTGTACTTTTTATCGTTAACTAAAAGTTCTCCTGAAGGATCTGCTAAAACATTCCAAGATTCGTTATACAATGGGTAAGTAAAAGTGAGTTCTCCGATTGGTTTCACTTTTACTTCAACAATAGTTGGTGCTTCTGGGTACAAATAAATGACTGGTTTTTTTACCATAATCATTTGCTCTTCTGCCTTTTGAAAAAAGATCGAAACATAAGTTTTATGTTGTGACTTACCAACTATTGAATCTGTATAGATTTCATAATAGTCGGAAGAATAATAGAAAACGAAGGCGTAAGATCCTGGTTTTGTATTTAAATCAAAATGATTTTGCGCATCTAACTTCACGTGTTGATTCACTCCGTTTATCGAATATAAAAGTTCAGTTTTTGGATTAACGTGTACTTCGGTCAAATTGTAAAACGTAACAGAAAAAGTCGATTCATTTGGCTTTAAACTTTTGTCAAATTGTGTACTGTCAATTCTATATTGCATGTAAAGTCCTTTATCTTGAGATGCAAAAGCCACGTAAAAGGTAAAAAGGCAGAAAGTAAGAGCAATTTTTTTCATAAAAATTTTAGTTTTCGGTATAACAAGCAACGGTTTTAGTTGGTTTCGAAATCGTACTTCCTCCCCATTCAATAACAGTAAAACCTGAACGGTCAATTTTTTCTAAATGTTGTTCTTTAATCAACATGATTTCATTTTTTGCTAAAGGAGTAGAAAGAATATAAATTCGATAAAGATGATCTGGTTTTGGCGAAATCTCTAAATCGGCGAAACGCTCGCAATCATCGTTCAAAACAAATTGTATAAAGTTCTTTGGGTTTTTAACTAATTGAGGACCCCAAAAAGTGATAAAATCTGCTTTTTCTTTATCATTTAATCCAAATTCATTTAGTTTTTCTTCTAAAAAAGCGATGGTGTTTTCTTTTTCAACAATAAAACCTGTTCCCCAATCAATCATGAAATCTTCAATTTGTTGTGATGATTCCCAAAATAGATAGTTGTATTTATTCTGCCCAATTTCAAGCTCACCAGAAGGGTTTGCACTTACTTTCCAACCATCATTATATGCAGGATACATAAACGTTAAATCACCTTTTGGCAAAACCTTAACCTCAACGATTGTTGGTGTTTCAGGATATAAATAGATTACAGGTTTTTCAACTTGAACATTTCTTCCAGCACGTTGCCAATAAACGGAAACATACATTCTTTCTTCAGATTTTATTTTTAATGAATCTGTGTGGATTTCATAATAAACATTTGAGT